>JAPLFS010000034.1 GCA_026390555.1 Pseudomonadota bacterium | reverse complement strand
TCTCTTAAAACTACCTATTACTCTATAGAGCGGCCATTCAGGTCGCGTTTCAATGAGTATATGAATATGATTCGGCATAATCACCCAAGCATGCAGGGTGTAACGCACTTTATGAAATTCAAGTAGTGCTGATGCAACGACACAAGCGACCTTAGGATTAGCGAGAAGGGGCGCGCCATACCCTGCATCGAGCCACGTTTCGATCTGTTGGCGTCGCTTGATTGTAACGGTTGATGGGCTCTCTTTTAGCTCTATCTCTAAAGATCTAAGCTTATTCTGTAGTAGGGAGTCTGCCAGACGAATTGTGATGAACTGTAAAATATTTGCGGCGTCGAGATGCGGAATATAACTTCGACTGTACCATCCAAGAGAGGCACTGGATGCTTTAGTATCTGGATTACTCACAAGTGGCTAGTTCGAACACAGGCAAAAAAAGTTGCGGGAGTAATTGGAACGCCGGTATCCGACCGGCCATGAAAGAGATCGTCAACCTGAGAATTTATACCTAGCCACTCTGGAGAGTGGCGGTCCCAGGGCTTCGCTGAGGCGTGAGCCCCTCCCCCTGGGACCGCCGGTATCCGACCGGCCATGAAAAAGATCGCCAACCTGAACATTTGTACCAGCCACTCTGGAGAGCTTCGCTGAGGCGTGAGCCCCTCCCCCTGGGACCGCCGGTATCCGACCGGCCATGAAAGGGATCGTCAACCTGAGAATTTATACCCAGCCACTCTGGAGAGTGGCGGTCCCAGGGCTTCGCTGAGGCGTAAGCCCCTTCCCCCCGGGACCGCCGGATCGTCAACCTGAACATTTATACCCAGCCACTCTGGAGAGTGGCGGTCCCAGGGCTTCGCTGAGGCGTAAGCCTTCCCTCCCCCCTGGGACCGCCGGTATCCGACCGGCCATGAAAGGGATCGTCAACCTGAAAATTTGTACCCAGCCACTCTGGAGAGTGGCGGTCCCAGGGCTTCGCCTGATCGCACTACCGTAAATGCTCGGGCGTCTCCTCGCATTCAGGCGTACCTAGATGATCCATGCCGTACCTCTGAGTGAACTCATCATTAAAGCAGTCCACGATCTGAAGAGAGAGCGGCGACTGCTGATTCTGTGCTATCGGTTGAGAGATTCCGGCTAATGTTCTCTCGAGGCACTTAGATACAAAGCTCGAAGCCACCCTGTTACAACTACCAGCTTCAAGGTTGTAACACTTTAACCAAATACCCCCATCTGAACAGATCTTCTCTACAACCTCCTGCTCCATCTCACGCAGAACTTCGGGCTCAATGGCGTACCCACTAAGAGTAGGAGAGATACAAAGAAGGGTTAGTAAGGTACAAAATAATCTACGACTCAATCTTATATTCATATCCGTTGCCCCACTTTTATAACTGTTTTTTGTATTTACTATCCAGGACAGCCTTGAGGACCGCAGCCTCCGCCGCTTTCTCCGCCACGACTAACGAGATTCTGAAGAAATTGGCCAAATCGTCCCCCTCCCCCTCCAAAGATCCGTCTGCCTCCGCCTATACGACTTAGAGGCCCTCCGCCTCCACCGGCTCCGCCTAAACGACTTAGAGGCCCTCCGCCGCCTCCGACTATACGACTTAGAGGCCCTCTGCCTCCACCGCCGCCGACTATACGACTTAGAGGCCCTCTGCCTCCACCGCCACGACCACCGCCACGACCTCCGCCACGACCGCCGGGACTACAGCTAGGACCGGAGCAAGTGCCTGAATTACCAGGAGGATTAATACCTGGATCACCAGGAGCACCTTCCTCACCATTAGAAGTATTAGAACAGTCCTCTCCATCACACTGCTCATCATTCATATTCTGTCTCTGTGGCTTAGCATGCGGATTCACCCCCGGCGACCCTTGCGGAGACTGCGGCGCTTGCGGTTGCGCAGGCTTTTTGAGTTCTTTATTAATAGCATCCGGACCTACCAGCTGTGTACCGTCTGCCGCAACAGCAGTCGGATAACTGCCGAATTTTGGGCCAGTATAGCCATCCGCCAGGACGTCTATGTAATTTGGGTTATTCTTAAACTGCTGACAGTGCCCGCAACCTGAGAACCCGTATATCTTAATATCTCCCCCCTGCGCAAAGGCGTCCGCTCCAACTATCAGTTGTGACACAAATAACAGAGCAACAATGGCGAGTGTCCGGGCGACACCTCTGATACTTCGTGAAAGCAGATTGGTTGATAACCTTGTGAGTAACATTCGTACCTGTCTGTTCATAATGCTCCAGAACCCAGCTATTGATAGACCCCCGTGTACGCCCCTACGTGGCATTCAAGTGGAGCCGCCCGGCAAAAAATACGGTCTCACCAATGGTTATGGTCGCCTATGATGTGCGTGTGCTTTAGATTTTGCAGCTATTTTGGCGCTAGCGCTGTTTAGTAGGGTCCCTACTCTCCTAAGGCATCACAGGAGCAAAAGAGGTTGCGGTCCCCGTAAACCCCATCAATCCGGCCCACCGCCGGCCAAAACTTATTATCGCGGGTCCAGGGGGCTGGAAAGGCTGCTAATTCTCTACTGTAGGGCCTATTCCACCTATCGCTAATAACGGCCTGCGCAGTGTGGGGCGCCTGCTTTAGGGGGTTGTTGGTCTTATCAAACTCGCCCGTTGCTATCTGTCTAACCTCAGCACGGATCATCGAAAGTGCGGTGCAGAATCTATCTAGCTCGCTCTTTGATTCGCTCTCCGTCGGCTCAATCATCAGGGTACCAGCCTCTGGCCACGAAACCGTCGGCGCATGAAAGCCATAATCCATCAAACGCTTTGCGATATCCTCTACCTCAATACCGGCCTCTTCCTTAAGTGCCGCTAGGTTAATGATACACTCATGCGCAACGAACCCTGAAGCGCCCTTATAGTAGACCGGATAATCGCTCTCTAGACGCTTGGCTACGTAGTTAGCTGAAAGTATAGCTACCTCCGTAGCCCTGGTTAGCCCCTCACCCCCCATCATCGCGATATACATCCACGAGATAGGTAAAATACTAGCCGAGCCCCACGGTGCCGCTGAGATCGCCCCCACTCCGTGCGCACGTCCGAAATCCACCAAGGGGTGATTCGGCAGGAACGGTGTCAGGTGCTGCGCGCAACAGATCGGTCCCATACCTGGGCCACCCCCGCCGTGCGGAATACAGAAGGTCTTATGGAGATTAATGTGGCAAACATCTGCGCCGAACTCACCTGGACGAACTAGCCCGACGAGCGCATTTAAATTGGCGCCGTCCATATAAACCTGGCCACCGTTGGCGTGCACTATCTCGCAGGCCTGCTTAATATCCTCCTCAAATACGCCGTGCGTTGAGGGATAAGTAACCATCATTGCCGCAAGGGTCTCCCTGTACTGCTCCGCTTTGGCCCGTAGGTCAATTAAATCAACGTTACCAAAAGCATCACACGCCACTCCAACCACCTGCATACCGGCCATAACGGCGCTCGCCGGATTAGTGCCGTGCGCCGATTTGGGAATAAGGCAGATAGTTCGCTTAGACTCTCCGCGGCTAGCATGATAGGCACCGATCACAACTAGCCCAGCATATTCACCCTGTGAGCCTGCATTGGGCTGTAACGAGCAACCATCAAATCCGGTTATCTCGTTAAGCGAGATCTCAAGATCTCTAAACAGCTCCTCATACCCTCGGCGGTGGTGCGCCGGAGCAAAGGGGTGAATAGCTCCAAACTCTGGGAACGTTACCGGCAGCATCTCAGAGGTGGCGTTGAGCTTCATCGTGCAGGAGCCAAGCGGAATCATCGAAAAGCCCAGTGAGAGATCACGCGCCTCAAGTTTACGCACATAGCGCAGGAACTCGGTCTCTGAGTGGTAGGAATTAAAAACCGGGTGCTTAAGGTAATCAACCTCGCGCTGAATGGATTCTGGGATCGACGGGTTTAGAATAGACCTGCTTGCTGCGTTAAGCGCCTGCTCACACTCTGCACGCGTTGCCTTAATACCTAATGCCTCAGAGAGCGTTACAAGATCATCTAGACCCTTAGCCTGATCACAGCTAATACCTAAGCGCGAATCAGAGACAACCCTAACGAGCACTCCGGCCTGCTCAGCTCGCTCAGCCAGCACCACCGCTTTTTTGGCACCCACCTCAACCGTTACTGTATCAAAGAAGCTCTCGTTTACGAGCACTAATCCAGCTTTTTTTGCCAGTGTTGCAAAGGCCATAGCAAAACCGTTTACACGCTCAGCTATCTCGCGCAGACCACGTGGTCCATGATAAACCCCGTACATGCTCGCCATTACAGCTAGCAGCACCTGTGCTGTGCAGATATTGCTCGTAGCCTTTTCACGTCTAATATGTTGCTCACGGGTTTGTAGCGATAATCTTAGCGCTGGCTTACCGGATGAATCGCGTGAAACACCGACCAAACGCCCAGGCATACTGCGCTTATACTCATCCTTTGTTGCAAAGAACGCCGCATGCGGCCCGCCGAAACCCATCGGCACACCGAAGCGCTGCGTAGAGCCAACTACTATATCGGCCCCCATTTTGCCAGGAGGGGTGAGCAAACAGAGCGCCAATAGATCAGACGCTACACACACCATTGCCCCTGCTGCATGCGCCTTAGAGCATAATCCAGAGAGATCAACTACGTTTCCGAGCGTATCGGGATATTGCACTAGGCACCCGAAGCTCTGCGGGCCAAATTCACACTGCGACATCGCTAGCACCTTAATGGTGATTCCGAGCGCTGCGGCGCGGGTTGCAATAACACCTAACGTTTGTGGATGAACCGTATCGGAGACGATATACTCAGGCGCTGTTATTGTCGCTATCTTGCTTGATAGCGCTAGCGACATCGCCATCGCCTCTGCTGCCGCTGTGCCCTCATCTAGCAAAGAAGCATTTGAGATCTGCATTCCTGTAAGATCCATCACCATCGTTTGATAGTTAAGCAACGCTTCAAGTCGCCCCTGTGCAATCTCTGCCTGGTAGGGAGTGTACTGTGTGTACCAGCCTGGGTTCTCAAGAATATTGCGCTGAATAACGGGGGGGACGATACAATCGTAATACCCCATGCCGAGAAAGGAGCGTGCCACGATATTATTTACAGCGATGCCCTTGATGCGTTCCAAGGCCTCATACTCAGAGAGCGCTATCGGAAACCGGGAGAGCTCAAGTGGCTTAACACTACGAACTTTCTTAGGAACTACGGCATCAATTAAATCCTTGAGCGAGCCTTTGCCAAGAAACGCCGCCATCTGAGTAATCTCGTCGGTGCTTGGACCGATATGCCGCGCAGGAAATCCGGATACTCCGAAACCGCTACGGTGCTGCGTTACTTGCTCACTTTTGACTTCGTTTTTCATCTCTTCTGCCAACATAATATACCGTTCAATTTAGCGCTCAACATGCTTCTGATACTGCTCTGCCGACATAAGTGCGTTTAGCTCAAGCTCTGACACCCCAGAGAGCTTAACAAGCCAGCCCTCCGTATAAGGGCTGCTATTAATCAGCCCAGGGTCTGTACTGAGGGCCTCATTTATCCCCACTACCGTTCCGGTCAGCGGTGAATACACATCCGAGGCTGCTTTGGTTGATTCAACCACACACATCGTAGCCTTCTGTGCTACGTGCTTGCCGGCTGTTGGAAGCTCTACAAATACGAGCTCTCCTAACTCGGCCTGAGCGAACTCAGTAATACCAACAACGGCGAGACCGTCCTCCATACGCACCCACTCATGATCCTTGGTGTAGCGACACTCTTCTGGAAATTTCATACTATAAACTCCTCCTATGCTATTAGTCTGGTACGGTTATAAAACGGTAGCGGCACAACGTGTCCCGCTATCTCGCGGCCACGCACAACGAACGACAACTCAGTATTTGGTGCACTCAGATTAACGTTAACAAACGCCATGCCGAGAGCCTTATTAACGGTGGGGGTCTTTGTGCCGCTGGTTACAACCCCTACCTGAGCCCCGGCCTGCTGCACGAGATCTCCCTGACGAACTATACCGGGCTTGTCTAGATAAAACCCAACGAGCTTACGTTGCAACCCCTGCTCTTTCAGCTTAAGCAAAGCGTCCCGTCCGATAAAATCGCCCTTATCAAATTTAACTATCCAACCGAGCCCACTCTCAAGGGCCGGAGTGTCTTCACTTAGTTCATGTCCATGCAGTGGCAGCGCCGCTTCAAGCCTAAGCGAATCTCGCGCCCCAAGCCCACACGGCAGCACTCCGTAGCTTGCGCCGTGCTCAAGCAGAAGTCTCCACAGATCAGGGATACTCTCAGCTTTAACGAAGATCTCAACGCCATCCTCTCCGGTATATCCGGTTCTTGCAATTATCACCTTACTACCTAGCAGCTCAGACTCTACGAAGTGAAAGCTCTTTAGGCTTAAGAGGTCATAGTCTCTTACGAGTGGTGCTAGGAGATCCATTGCATGTGGGCCCTGCACGGCGATCTGGCCGTACTCTGCGCTGGCGTTCGTAATAAGGGCCGCTGTTGGGTTGTTTTCAGTGAGCCAGGCATAGTCACGCTCTGCGTTTGAAGCGTTCACGCACAGCAGAAAAAGTGTCGCGCTAAAGCGGTAGATGATAATATCGTCTATCACTCCACCGGCTGGATTAAGGATAGCGTTATAGTGCGCCTTGCCGTCATAGAGCGCCGAAACCTTGTTGCAGGTCATGTACTCAAGGGCGCTCTCAGCCTCGGGGCCACTAACCCAGATCTCTCCCATATGGCTAACGTCAAAGAGCCCGACCCGCTCGCGCACATTAACGTGCTCGGTCACAACGCCTGAGTACTGCACCGGCATCTCCCAGCCGGCGAACTCCACTAGTTTACCACCTAGCCGCACATGTTCATCGTAGAGTGGGGTTCGCTTCATAGTAGTAGCTTTATAGTATAAGTCCGTTTCTGCGCGCACAGTTCTCAACCGTATTTGAGATCAACATCGCAACCGTCATCGGCCCTACGCCACCTGGCACGGGAGTAATGGCGGCACAGAGCGGCGCAACCTCTTCGTAGGCAACATCTCCACACAACTTGCCGTTAGGGAGTCGATTTATTCCAACATCGAGCACGATAGCTCCCGGCTTGATCCAATCGCGCTTAACGAGCAGCGGCACTCCGACCGCTGCCACTAGGATATCTGCAGCGCGGCATACTGCAGCAAGGTCGTCGGTCTTTGAGTGCGCAAATGTCACGGTTGCGTTGCGCTCCAGGAGCAAAAACCCCATCGGCTTGCCAACTAGCTGAGAGCGCCCGATTACAACGGCGCTTTTCCCGGCTAAGGAGGCCTTCGGCAGATCCTGCAGCACGGTGTTATCACTAAGCGTAATATCTGAGAGCGCCAGATCAAGCATCGTCATCACTCCGAGCGGAGTACAGGGGCGCGGCGCCTGTAGCCCTTGCAGCAGGAGCCCCTGATTAATCGGATGCAGCCCATCAATATCCTTTTCAGGGGCTATTAGCCGTATAAACTCAGCGCCATCTAGTGGGGCGGGTAGTGGAAGCTGTAGCAGAATTGCATCAACTAGATCGTTATCGTTATAGCTCTGAATAACTTCGCGCAGCTGTGCGGCCGTTGTGGTGGCTGAAAGGTGCGCATCGAAGCTCTCAAGGCCACACTCCCTGGCGAGCTTATGCTTAGAGGTGACATAGGTTTTAGAGGCCTGATTCTCTCCGACCAGGATTACAGCCAGCCCTGGGGCCCGTTTAATTTGAGATTTAAGGTCGGCAACCCGTGCCGAGATGGTAGTAGCTACGGCGCGTGCCAGCTTTTTTCCATCTAGGATCTTTGGTGAAGAGGCGTCGTAAGCCATGCTCTGGGTCCCCAAAAAGGTATCAACTACTACCGTCAGAAGTTATAGTCGAGCAAGCGCATCAAGTAAACTAATAGAGTAGCCCAGCGCTTCGCTTAGGCGTAAGCATTCTATTTTGTGACTTTTGGTGATGTAGGGGCTAGACGAAGCGCTCTTAATGGGCTGACTATATATATATGCAGATAGGTGTACCACGAGAACGCAAAACGCTTGAGCAACGGGTTGCGATTACCCCAGCTGGGGCTCTCTCCCTTATAAAACTTGGGCACTCGCTCCTGATTGAGCAGGGTGCTGGCGAGGGCTCCTCATTCACGGATAACGATTACCGTAAGGCAGGCTGCAAGATAGTTAAAACGTTGGCAGAGGTATGGAGCAACGTAGATCTGCTAGTTAAGGTAAAGGAGCCCGACCCCTCTGAGTTCCAGTTTTTTAGGCCAGAGCTAATTCTCTTTGACTTTCTGCATTTGGCGAGCCTTCCGGCGCTCGCCCAGGAGCTGCTAAACAAAAAAGTAACAGCGTTTGCCTACGAGAACCTAAAGACCAGCGATGGGCGCCTTCCGCTTTTGGAGCCGATGAGCGTTGTAGCTGGAAAGCTCTCGATCCTAAACGGCGCACACCTCCTACTTTCGCAGCACGGGGGGCGCGGAGTGCTACTTGGTGGGGCAGCTGCTGCGCCACCTGCCAAGGTAACGATTATCGGAGCCGGTATAGCAGGACATGCTGCGTGCGCAACCGCTCTAGGCATGGGAGCTCAGGTTACCGTTCTCGATATTAGTGCAGAGAAGCTAACAAAGCTCTCTCACGAGTTTCCAAATGTACAAACGGCGCTCTCAACATCAGAGTCACTTGCTCACGGTTGCGCAGGAGTGGATCTCTTAATTGGTGCTGTCTTAATTCCGGGTGCTAGCACCCCACGCATTATTACGGCGGAGATGATCCGATCGATGGGACCACGTGCGGTCTTCGTTGATATTAGTATCGATCAGGGGGGCTGCTCAGAAACTAGCAGGGCTACAATGCTCGATAATCCAACCTACTTAGTCGACGGCGTTATACACTACTGTGTATGCAATATGCCGGCTCAAACTCCCCGCACCTCCACCCTCGCACTGGCTGAGGCAACGTTGCCGTATATTATAAAGCTAGCCGAACAGGGCCCCGCAAAGATCCTGCGCTCTGCGCCCGAGATGAAACATGCTCTCACCTGCTTTCACGGCAAGCTGACCAATAAGCTTACAGCCGAGGCGCTTGGGATGCCCTATAGCAAATGACAAAGATTATAAAGTCTCAGCGCCTACGCTTGGAGCCTTAAACACGCTCTGCGCTAGTCGCTCAATCAGCTCATCGATACCCTTACCGACCACACTTGAAATAACGGCCACATCATAGCCACGCGCCTTAAAGCGACGGGTGAACTCTTCGACTCGCTCGGGCGATGACACGGCATCGCACTTCGTTAAGACAACGATCTGCTCTCGCACAGCGAGCTCTTCTGAAAAGAGCTCAAGCTCCGCGTTAATACAATCAAAGAGCTGCTCTAGATCGGCCTCCTCGCCATCCTCAGTAAGCTGGGTGAGGTTAAGCAGATGCGCGATGATATGAGTGCGCTCAACATGTTTTAAAAATCTAATACCGAGCCCCTTGCCCTCACTCGCCCCAGGAATAAGCCCGGGAATATCGGCAACTACAAATGAACGCCCGCCCTTGGCCTGAACAACCCCAAGGTTCGGCACCAGGGTAGTAAAGGGATAGTCGGCGATCTTAGGTCGCGCCGCAGAGATACGAGATATTAAGGTCGACTTACCTGCGTTCGGAAATCCTACCAAGCCCACATCCGCTACAAGCTTAAGCGAGAGAAAATAAGCGCCCTGCTCGCCCGGCTCGCCCGGCTGCGCATACTCAGGCGCTTGATTAGTCGAGGTCTTGAAAAAGTTATTGCCCTTTCCGCCCCTGCCACCCTTTGCCAGAACAAACTCACGCCCTGCAACATCGAGATCTAATACTAGATCGCCCTGAGTCTCGGTCTTAAGATCAAAGGCATAAATCTGCGTGCCGATCGGAAGCTTAACGATCACATCCTCACCAGCTTTGCCATCCTTGCGGGATCCACCGCCAACATCACCCCCTGTGGCCTCCCAGACAGCCTGAAACTTAAAATCAAGCAGGGTATGCACGTTTGGATCGGCGCGCAGAATTACAGATCCGCCCCGTCCACCGTTGCCGCCATCGGGACCACCGAGTGGAATAAACTTCTCACGCCGAAAATGTCGTGATCCAGCACCACCCTTACCGGCACTAACTTCGATTACCGCTTCATCTATAAACTTCATCTGCGCACTATCCTCAACAAAAAAAAGAGGAGTCGGGCCAACCGAACTCCTCCTTTTTCAGATTTCAAACAGCCTATGAGCTGCTTGGACTATACCGATACAGCCGCCACTACTGGAGCCACTGGCTTAACGTAGATGTACTGACGAAGCCCTTTCTTGAATGCAACAACGCCATCAGTTAACGCAAATAACGTATAATCACGACCAGTCCCAACATTTTGACCGGCGTGATATGTGCTGCCACGCTGACGAACTAGGATGCTTCCTGCCCGAACAACCTCCCCAGCAAACTTCTTTACTCCGAGACGCTTACCGCGACTATCTCGTCCGTTCCTGGTGCTTCCTACCGCTTTCTTATGTGCCATGACATCACCCTAAATTCAAATCGAACAACTAATAACTTATCTTGTCTGATATTAAAGCGTAACGCTCTCGATCATGACTTCGCTCTTTGCCTGGCGATGTCCCTGCTTCTTTGTATATCCACCCTTACGGCGCTTCTTGAAGATAATAACCTTCTTGTCCTTAATGTGAGCAATGAGACGTCCGATAACGGTTACGCCGAGTGACTTCTCGCCACCTGCAAGGATCTTTATCTCGCTGCCATCAAGCTTGCCAGCCATAAGAACGTCGGAAAAGGTGATCTTGTCCCCCTTCTCGCCCTCTTGAGTAGCAATTGAGATCCTAGTGCCTGCTGTAACCCGGTACTGCTTGCCGCATGTACGAACAACAGCAAAGAGCTTAGGCTCCGCCTGCGCTACACTATCAGTATTCAATTCATCAGACTGCTTTTTTGCCATAACGCCCTATCTTTACTCGCTTGAACTCTAAGATTATTGCGGCTTACTGCTCTGGAATAATCTCCGCTAGCGATAACTGTCTGAAAGTACTAGAGTCAGAACTTCAGAGCAGGTAAGATACCGATCTGAGCGGGGAAAAGCAAGGTGAGTGGGCTATATCATATGCCCTTCTACCCTTGCTATACTCTCTACTAATAGCTCTCAAAATTCAGCCCTGGGGAAGACGATGCGAGGAGATGGATTTGTAATTGCTGTCATAGAGGACGAGGATATTATCCGAAAAAGCGTCACTATGAACCTTGAACTAGAGGGCTTTCAGGTCCTGAGCGCTTGTGACGGCGAAGAGGGTATTCAACTAATAAATACCAGAAAACCTGATCTGATCATCATGGACGTCATGATGCCTCGCAAGGATGGCCTGCAGGCCTGTCGCGAGATTAGAAACGCTGGAAACTCCACCCCCCTGATACTCCTAACCGCACGCTCAAGTGAGATTGATAAGGTTTTGGGGCTTGAGCTTGGCGCCGATGATTATCTTGGCAAACCCTTTGGAATGCTTGAACTTATTGCCAGAGTTAAGGCCCTCCTAAGGCGCGTTCAACGGGTTACATCAATTGATGAAATTCGCTTCTCAGATGTGGTCGTTGACTTTAAGGCCTACCGCGCCCTGAAAAATAATGAGCCTATCGACCTCTCAGCTAGGGAGTACAGACTATTGCGCTACCTAGTGGTCAAGGTTGGCTCTGTCGTGACCAGGGATGAGTTATTAGATGAGGTTTGGGGGTACAACTCCTACCCAACCACCCGCACTGTAGACAACCATATAGCCCGCCTGCGCCAAAAGGTTGAGGCCAACATAGACGAGCCCCAGCATATCCTGACCGTGCACGGGGTCGGTTATAAGTTTGTGGCGTAAGAGACGCTCCTATTAGCTTAAATTATACAATAATATCAAATAGTTAGAGTCTTATCCTCGCTCTTGTAACTATTTTTTCTTAAATTTGTAACAAATTTGCACCGATCTTCGCTCAAGAGGAATCGAAATAGGGAAATGATGTCGCAGGCACCCCCACTCGGTATGCAAGTTAGGTCGGTATGCAAATTAGAGTGGCGCAAGGTTGAAGTAGTAAGAGGTTGAAAAAAGGTTGGTTCGCTAGGTTTTTGTTGTGTGTTTTTGTTCCCCTGGTCTTTGAAGTTCGTTCAAAGCTTGGGGAGGGACGTCAGAAAGCGCGAACCGTATCTTTTAGAAGGACCCTCTCAATGAATAACAATAACTTCGACAATAACAACTTGGACAACAATTTCGGCGACAATTTCGGATCTGGCGCTAACTCCGATCTACTTGAGCTTGACGGGTGCGATGATGTCATCGCACGCTTGGGGGATTACGTCGATAACGACCTTAGTCAGAACGCTCGCCTCGTAATGGACACTCACCTAAACGATTGTCCTGAGTGCGCGGCCCTCTTTGCCTCCTATACCCATGTCATTGAGGGCGCTGCAGAGCTGCGTGAACCAGAGCAGCCGATCGCAGTAGATGTACAAAACCGCCTGCGCAGGGCCCTTAATCAACGCCTCGGGCTTAGCCTTTCATATATCGCGTAAGACAAAAAGGTTACGGCCCGCGCTACAGAACCACTGTGGATGCCACTATGGATGCGTAGGCGGGCCGTACACTATAACTATCTATTCTACCTGAACGTAATTGGCGTTGGCGTTGGTGTTCGCGTTGCCCTTGGCGTTACCCTTGGCGTTGGCGTCGCCCTTGGCGTTGGCGTTGGTGTCGCCAATGCTACAGTCAGGTCAGAGCAGCCAAAGAGCGTCTTTACCTTGTAGTGCTGCTCACCAACACGCAGTGCTTCCATAAAGATTTCAAGCTTCGCCCTAGTATGGCCGGCCTGGAGAGCCTCCGCACGTCTAAGACAAATATCTTGTGCGTTAGTACGGTCCCCCACCTTTGCTGGTAGTCCGATACTGAGCTGCTTGACATCACCGACCACAGTTACCTTGCCGCTCTTATCTTGCTGATAGAGCTTTCCCTTCAGGGTTAATACAAGATCAGTATCTTTTCCTACCGGTCGGGCGCTCGAGTTCCCCAAGCCGTTACCGATGCCCTGAACGGAATCAATTACGGCTCGTAGCTCATTTACACTAGCCAAACTAGTCACCTGAGCATTTGCCGCCGGAGCTGCCACTCCTAAACCGAGGGTAATTCCAAAGACAGTCGTCATAACCTTACTAATCGTTCTCATACTTCATTCCTCAAAAACATAGACAAAACATAAAAGACATAAGGTTTATGATCCCCCCGCATCTCGAAACTGTTACGTAGTTATAACGATTTTATAACAAACCCCTCAGGGGTCGATTTGCAGAGCAAATCGGGGGTGATAATATTAACTATTCACAAAATCTGCCGTCCCCGATCAGGGGACGACAAGAAAGGGGCAGCTCCGTACAAAGACCGCCTCCTATAAGCATTAGCGCATACAACGGTAACGCACGGTGAATAGTTACCAACTACCTCGCCCGACTGTTGACGAAGACCTAAGACCCCTCGTAACCTCCTGTTATGACAAACCCTAACGACATCACCTACCTGATCGATGGCTCCGGTTATATATTTCGCGCTTTTTACGCCATTCAAAGGCTGACGACCAAAGCGGGCTTTCCGACCAATGCGCTCTACGGATTTTTAAAGATGATGCAGAGGACCATAGCGCAGGCTAACTCCTCTAAAGTTGCGGTCATTTTCGATGCGGGCAGAAAGACCTTTCGAAACGATCTCTACCCTGAATACAAAGCCAACCGCAGTGAGTGTCCGCCAGAGTTAGTTGAGCAGATGCCGTTCTTCAGAGAGATCTCGCGCGCGCTTGGACTTCCGGTGCTTGAGTGCGTGGGCTACGAGGCCGATGACATCATCGCCACACTGACAGCTAAGCTGGTGGCGAACGGCCAGCAGGTTGTCGTCGTATCGGGCGACAAGGACCTGATGCAGCTCGTCTCGGATCAAGTTCAGATCTGGGACACGATGAAGGATCAACGTTACGGAATCTCGGGCGTGATAGAAAAATTCGGCGTTGGTCCCTCGCAGGTTACTGAGATTCTGGCCCTGACAGGTGATAGCTCTGATAACATTCCAGGTGTTGATGGCGTTGGTCCAAAAACAGCCACGCAGTTAATTCAGAAATACTCTACGGTTGAGGGCGTTATCTCGCACGTAGAGGATATTAAGAACGATGCTGAGATCAGAAATCGTAAAAAAATAGCCGAATCGATCTCTTCTAATCTGGAGCTCTTGCGACTCGCTCGTAGGCTAGTCGAGGTCGACTATAATGTACCGTTACAGGCGCTACAGGACGGAAACTGTGATATCGAGGCCCTTCTTACAAAACGCGAGATCGATGCAGATCATCTGGGCGAACTCTTTGAGCGCTTCGAATTCACCTCACTCTTTAAGGAGTTTCAGAAGATCATCGGCGTCTCGCGCAATGCAAAGGCAGCCGCTGCCTTTGACTATAAAACCGTTAGCGCCCAAGATTTTGCCGCCTGGACTAGGGAGCTTTACGCTCAGAGAGAGTTCTCCTTTGATCTTGAAACCACCTCGCTCAAGCTGCACGAGGCAAAGATCGTTGGGATCTCTTTTTGCTGGAACGATAGCGCCGCATGGTATGTGCCAATTGGACATAGCGCGCTTGATAGCTCTGCTCAGCCTAATCAGGTTTTGTGGAGCGAGCTCTCTCGCACTTTAGGAGCGATCTTTGCTGATAGCACAGTTAAAAAATGCGGTCAGAATTTAAAGTATGATGTCAGCATCCTAGAGATTAACGGCATCCCGGTTCGGGGCGTAAGCTTTGATTCAATGGTTGCCGCCTACCTACTTAATCCCGATAGCCGCAGCTTTAATCTAACCGCCCTGGCAAACGATCTGCTGCAGCTCCCAGTCATTGAGTACGAACAGGTAACGGAGGGTGTTGCCGATTTCTCGGCTGTTTCAATTGAAGCCGCAACACGCTACGCCTGTCAGGACGCGCACTACGCATGGCTGCTGAAGGAGAAATTACTGCCGTTGGTCAATGAAGCAACCCTTACGCGCGTTCTTAACGAGCTTGAGATGCCCCTTGTTCCGGTACTTGCGCATATGGAGCGCCTGGGAGTTAAGGTCGATAGAGAGCTGCTGTGCAGCATGTCAGCAGAGTTTGAATTGCAGCTTAAAGAACTTGAGGTAAAGATCTACAGCTGCGCTGATTGCGAGTTTAATATCAACTCACCAAAACAGCTAGCTGATCTATTCTTTAATAAACTAGCTATCTCTACCAAGGGCATCAAAAAAACAAAGACCGGCTTCTCTACTGATTCATCCGTCCTTGAAAAGCTCGCCGAAATCCACCCACTCCCCGCTCTAATCTTAGAGTACCGCGGGCTGCATAAACTTAAATCTACTTATACCGACGCCCTAGTGGAGGTCATCTCTCCGGTTACCGGTCGTGTTCATACCCGACTGAACCAAACCATCACGAGCACCGGACGACTCTCTAGCTCTGAGCCTAATCTGCAGAATATTCCGGTTCAGAGCCAGACGGGCGGGCGCATTCGCTCAGCCTTTATTCCTGAATCCGGCTCATTCTTTATTGCGGCCGACTACTCGCAGATTGAGTTGCGGCTTTTGGCGCATTTAAGCGCTGATGAGACCCTGATCCGGGCCTTTAACGCCGGCGTAGATATTCATGCCAGCACCGCCCGTGAGATTATGGGGCTCTCGGCCAACGACGAAGTGACAGATCATCAACGACGGCTCGGCAAGACAATTAACTTCGGTATCGTCTACGGCATGGGCCCCTTTAGCCTCGCTAAACAGCTGGGCGTTCCGGTACAGCAAGCCAGCGCATATATTACGAACTACTTTAACCGCTATCCACGCGTAAAGGGATACTTCTCAAAGCTTGAAGAGGCTGCACTCTCAAATGGAGAGGTGCAGACTATCTTTGGGCGCAAGCGCATTATCAGCTCAATCGATACCAGTGGTCGTGATCAGGGGTTTGCTATGCGCGCTGCAATCAATGCTCCGTTACAGGGCTCCGCTGCCGATATTATTAAACTCGCCATGATAAAAGTTGAGCAGCTCCTCGCCGATAAATTCGTGGGCGCTAAGCTAATCCTGCAGATTCATGACGAGCTACTAGTGGAGGCGCCCGATCATGGCACAGCACAGAACGCACAACTGATTGAAGCCGTTAAGGACGCCATGGAGAGCGTTATAACGCTCAGTGTGCCGCTCAAGGTCGATGCAGGTAGTGGCCGTAATTGGCAGGAGGCGCAATCGTAGTAGAGATGCCGCAGCTCTTTACAGCGCCTGGCCGCATCAGAAGGATTGCAATCGCACTCCTTATTGCACTCGCATTAGCGCTAGCCTGGGTTGGGCTAGATCCGCTTGGCTCATTATCAGGCCCCCTAACATCTGTAAAACTCGGTGACTTCCCTGCTTTTTTCTCGCTAGCCGCTATCGCCGCCGGCTCAGAACCACACAGGCTCTATGATTTTGCGCTCCAGAGAGAGATCCAAAATCAGATCTGGCCGCAGCTACAAGGCGCGCTACTACCAGGGATCTATCCTCCCTACGTTGCCTTGCTTGCAAGGCCCCTAGTGTGGCTCGGCCCTTTATGGGGGCACGTAGTCTGGGGCGCGCTTCAGCTCTTATTCCTTATTCTAACGGCGCGCGCCATCACTCGTATTAACTCAAGACTAGCCGAATATTCCGTAGAGATCTTAGCGGGGCTGCTGCTCTGTGCTCCTGTGTTGTTGGGTGTCTTTGGCGGGCAGTTGATCGCTGCAAGTATGTTTATCTATGCGCTCTGTTTTATATATCAGGGCAGGCGGGATCTTAGGGGTGAGATTATATTTGGATCTTTAATAGGTCTCTGGTTCTTTAAGCCGCACTACGCTCTCATAATGTTAATGCTCCCTGTTATTCAGTGGCGGGTGCGTGTTGTAGCAACAACGGCTCTGGTTGCGACAATACTCTATCTGCTCGGCTCTTTAGTTTTAGGGCTAGACTGGATTGCAACCTGGTGTGATGCCCTGACGCGCTTTACACCGATGAATATTATTCCTAACGCACGACAGATGACCGGACTACTCGGCGCTGTAACGGGCATGCCAGATCAGGCGAACTCAGCTCTCGCCTGGGCAGCTCTAGCGCTAACTACCGCGCTCTTACTGCGCTTAGCCTTTGCGGCACGCCAAAGCTTTAGCAAGCCAATAGGACTGCCGAAATTTCTACCCCTCTTCGGAGTTACCGTCGTGCTTGCAACCCCTCAAGCAAATTTCTACGACCTGGGTCTTGCGCTGGTGGCTATCTGCTCAGTTTTATCCCTTAAAACACACAAGCAACTCTATCTTCTTGGCATCTGGTGCGGGGCTTGCGGCCTAGCGAGCGCACTTCGTACCGTAACTCCCCTGCCCATCTTTCTTATTCTTGCTGCGCTAGCTTACCTCGTAACGTTACTGACCATCTCCTTATCTTCCCCCCCTGGGCTAGCAAATAGGCACAGATAGCCTTATAACAAGCAGGGTATGACTATAGAGAGCAAGCGAGGACAGGGCCCCCAATCAGATCAGGAGCTGGTTCAGTATACCCTTGAGGGTGATCGCAACGCTTACCGCGTGCTCGTCGAGCGCTACCAGGCGCGACTCCTTACGATGGCTTTTAATATCTTAAAAAACCGCGAAGATGCCGAGGACGTTGTTCAGGAGAGTTTCGTTAAGGGGTTCTTATCACTCAAGTATTTTAAGGGGCACTCCTCTTTTTATACCTGGCTCTATCGAATCACCTTTAATATGGCCGTAGACGTTAAGCGCAGGACCATTCGCAGGGGGGGTAAGCATTTTGAATTTAAGGAGTCCTGGGGCGTCAATACTGACGGGTCCGGTGTTGGACAGGGGGCTTCTTCACCCACCATCACCCAAGACATAGAGCACCTTCAAAACGTAGAGGGGCCGCAGGCCGTTCTCCTTAGGAAGGAGCTTGGTGGTAAGCTACAAGTTGTGCTTAGTCAGTTATCGGAGGAACATCGGGCTGTGATCACGTTGCGTGAGGTCGATGGATTAGACTACCAGGAGATCGCCGCAGCTATCGGAGTTCGTAGAGGCACAGTTATGAGCCGCCTATTTTATGCCCGTAAGGCGTTGCAGAACGCTCTTAAAGAATTAAGTCCAGAGGGGGCAGCAGCTTCCTCCTCGCAAGAACTCGCTAAGGTTCGTTAAGGTAACGTAATGACGAAAAATGAGATAAAAATGCTGACTGAAAAAGAGGAGCTACTCCTCTCGCGCCACTTCGACGGTGAGTGCGGCTTTATCTCTCGGTTTCAGGCCCAGAGACTTCTTATCAGAAACGATCAAGCCAAGCTCTTTTTTAATGGGCTCTCTGCTGTCGGCGCTGAATGCCGCGCTATATCTTCAGAAGCTAAGGGAGTTGATCTGTGGTCGCGCATCGATTCACGCATAACGGCTGAAGAGAGCGCTGCCTTTTATCTGGGTGAGCGCCGCTCAGCGCCTACTACTGAGTTAGCTCCAGCTTTTAAACGTATTCGCTTAAATCAGGCGCTCTTTGGTGGATTATCAGGAGCGGCCGTTGCTGCCACACTACTTATCATCCTTGCACAACCCGCCGCTAAGGATGGAAAGGCTGCCGCTACCTTAGCAACTTTGCCACAACCCTTTAAGCAAGCTGCTCTCGGCGCACTTGATTCGCAACCGATTAGATTTAACAGACGTGACGATTCAACGTTAGAGGTTGATTGGATGCGCGCAAATGGCCCCCTAAAATTACTACAAAACCCCTCTGGAAAATCAGCTGTGATCTGGGTGCGCAGAAAAAACATCCCGACTGCCACACTCCGAGCGGTTGATATTCCCCCTGTTATAGAAGCCACCCCACATCTGGGTCTTGGCGTGATACCCCTAGATCAGTTGAGATAGTTCGTATGGTAATTTATACTAGCTCCATCACTTACCTCTTTCTATCATCTTTACTGCTATGCGCCGTATCGTTTAAATCTGCGTATGCGGATGAGGGCAAGGGAGAGATTAGCGAGATAAAGATCTCGGTAAGAACTATTCAGGCTACTAACCCCCTCGACTCAGGGCAGGATGGTCAAGAGATACAAGCTGCGCATGTGCCTGAGGAGATCTCGGACCTAGCTCCAAAGTTATCGCAGATCCCATTCTCATCCTTCTCACTCTTAGAGTCTAAGGAGCAGATTATTTCACTGGGGCAGCGTGAAACGATGCAGCTTCCAAACGGTCAGTCCCTAGTGTTTAGGCCGATGTATATGGATAATAAGCGAGTGGGCATCTGGCTTAACTGGAAAGATAAGGACGGAGATGAGATCCTCAACACCCGGGTGCACTTTGATGCTGATGATTCGGTTCTGACCGGAACCGAGTGCGCGCACCAACAGGGGGTAATCTTGGCGATTAAAGCCACTGCTATAGAGAAGCCGGCAGAGAAGCCTGTAGAGAAGCCCCTCAACGCCGGAAATTAGTGCCCAGCGTGTCAGAATTCCGTCTTATGTATCACGGATCTGCCCCCTATCCTCTCTTATAACAAGTTAAGATAACTACTCTTATCTATTTAGCCCTAAAGTACCGGGCTCTATCTGCCGTTACTCCCCTTGGAACGATAAATGCTCCACATAGTTTTAAGTCTAGCGAAAGACTGCAACAGCTACCAGGAGAGACTCTATGTCCAAGCCAGAAAAAGAACTGCCGGAGTTGTATGATGAAGATCTCGCTTTTGAGATGATTGAGATCACCTGCGATGGGATCGATTCCCTCACACGCGCCTTTAATATGATAGACGATCTCTGCAAAGATCTAGCCGAAGAGATCGCTAGAGAAGCTGTGGCTACACCAGCGCCTGAGATACATTAGCGCAGCGTCCTGACTTACCGAGGTACTCGGGATAAAGCCTCGCCAGCCCCACTCACTTGCCGTATAATGAAGTGGCTATGGAGATTCTTAAACTCATCGAAAAAGCTGCTACAAAGGGCAAAAATCGCTTCCTTGTAATAGGGGGTCATGCCCTTAACATCCACGGTATCTCAAGAACAACAGGGGATCTTGATCTGATGGTAGAAGCCTCTGAGAGGGGCTTCTGGAGGCAACTCTTAACGGATCTTCGTTATACTATCTATCAGGAGAGCTCCTCGTTCATTCAAACAACTCCATCTGAGATCGCCGCATGGCCGATCGATCTTATGCTCGTTAATAAAGAGACCATGGAGAAAGCTCTAGCTGATGCGCATTACACAGAATTATTTGGAACACGCACTCCCTTTGCCTCAGTTGGAAACCTGATCGCAATGAAGCTGCACTCCCTTAAGTATGAGCAGGCAGAGCGCACCCAAAAAGATCAAGGAGATCTTTTGGCACTTCTAAAAATAGCCACGCTCCCACTTAATTCAGAGCCATTTCGACAATTATGTCTAAAATATGCTAACGTAACGGTATATGAGCGACTCATCAAACTCAACAATTCCTAAGTGGGTCGAGTCCCTTTTAAGCGCCCCTCTTACTCTTCCAGAGGGCGGGGACTTTCATAGCGTCCCAGCAAAGCTCGATCTCGCTGCTATCATAGCCCTGAGCGAGACCTACCTACCGTTTATTAATTCTCGCCCAGATTTTTTTGAGCTAAAAAAAGAGAAGGCGCGCGCATGCTACGGGCCGTTCATTCTCTAATAACCAGGAGCTTACACTAGCTCCCTCAACACAGTCGGGTCTAGCTCATACGCGCACATCAGCTTCAATAACTAACCGCAGCAGCTATCTAGCCCCCCCCTGCGAGTTTCTCGTATCTCCTTATCCTCCTGATGCGTAACAGCGCACCTGCTTCTAAAGATACAAGCTCTACAGGGAGTTTATCCCCTCCACCTAATATAAAATTCTTACCATTAACCAAAGACAAATCTTGTAGGGATGAATTGTCTCATTCGTATATAGCTGCTCGCAAGGAGCCAGATGTGGTCCTTCACTTCTCTACCCCTTTCTTTAGGCTGCTTTTTTTTGTTTCTTCGTCGGCGCGAAGTACAGGTTTATCCCGACAGCTTCCAGAATAGACGCCAAGCTTGAGAGCTTGGGATTTCCTTTCTTCGACAAACTTCGATAGAGATTCTCACGATTAAGCGACGTCTTGCGAGCAAGGTTCGCCATTCCGCCGCTTGCCTCTACGACATCACGTAAGGCGAGAAGAAACACCTCCTCGGAATCGCTCATGCATGCGTTGAGATATTCAGCGGCTTCTTTTGGATCTTTGAGCTGTTTGAGGAGCTCAGCTCTATAACTTTTTACTGGCATCTTTGTACCCTTTGTTTGGGAGCCTTTGTCGCCGCCACACAGAAGGACCACTACTGTATTCCCATCTCGACCAAAGTAGACACGATAGCCGGGTCCAAATGAGACTCTGAGCTCAAGGACTCCGGCGCCCAAACTCTTGCAATCACCGAAGTTTCCAAGCTCAAGTCTATTGATACGGGCTCGTATGACAGCTCTTGCTTTGACATCTTTCAGATGTAATAGCCAATCGAGAAAGGCGCTCTTGCCACGCTTCTGCTCGTAAATGACTATCGTCTGATTCATAAGTATACTGTAGCTTTAAAGCTACTGTGCGTCAAGCGATCATTTGAGCGGGGTTACTTTGTGAGTGTTAAGAGCGCATAGCGAACACCCCACTAAATGGCATAAGCTCCTGGGCGCTCCGGACTCTAGGCCGGCCATGGAGGGGATCGTCAACCTGACCATTTATACCCAGCCACTCTGGAGAGTGGCGGTCCCAGGGCTTTGCCTAGGCGTAAGCCTTCCCCCCTGGGAACGCCGGTATCTGACCGGCCATGAAAAAGATCGTCAGCCTAATTCTGCTATGCGCCCACTCTCAATAAAACCCTATAATATCAGAATATTACAAGCTTCTAATAGCTTAAAAAAGCGAATCCTCTCGCTCTCAGATTGACTCTTAACATTGGTATTAGAATAACTGCGGAGAGCTCTCTCATGTCAACCAACCTTGACTTACAACCACCCAGCTCTGACGTTCAAGCGCTTCTACTGCAAGCAACGAAATTACTGCAGGCCAGCTCTGTCGAGGACGCCTTCAACGTTACGCTTAGCGCCAAGGCGTTAAGAACCCCTCTGATAAACCTAGATCTCGTTCGTGCCGCATGCTTTATCAACATGCATCGTCCTCAAGAGGCGCTGGAGTCCCTGCGCGAAGAGCTGCACTTATTTCCAGGGAACATCGATGCACAACGTTTGTTCGATCAGCTCTCTCAGGAGATAGGCTATACAGGCGCTGTGAGCACTATAGATGACCCGGACTTTAATCAGCTCCTTAAAGTCATTCGTCCCTACACCATGCTCAGCACTGAGAGGCTCTATCGCCTCTTCTCACATGCCCGTCGGATCTGCCTTGAGAATATTCCGGGTAACTTTGTAGAGTGTGGCGTGGCTGCTGGTGGCTCATCAGCGCTGCTCGCTTACGTTATTCGACGTTACAGCAGGAGCCCTAGATTCGTCTGGTGCTTTGATTCATTCTCCGGAATGCCGCCGGCTGGCGCTCACGATAAACATGATGGAACACCAGCCGACCTAACCGGCTGGGGTACCGGAACCTGTGCCGCCCCACTGGCCAGTCTTGAGCGCCTTGCAGATGAGCTCGGTGTCCGCGATCTACTGCGTCCAATTGAAGGTTTATTTGAATCAACTCTAGCACCATCTAAAAATTGGGTGGGGATGATCTCCCTTCTTCATTTGAATGCAGAGTGGTACTCCTCAACAAAAACACCACTCGAAACCTTCTATGATCGGGTTGTAGATCGGGGCCTTATTCAGATCGATGACTTCGGCTACTGGGAGGGATGTCGTAAAGCGTGCGAGGAGTTCTTTATTACCAAACAGATCAATCCGATTATGACCAGCATCGACGATACGGGTGTATGGTTTGAAAAACCTGGGCGCTTTCCGATCAACGCCGCAATCTCTCCCCGTATCGCAGAGGAGTTCGCGCGCCACGACGTAGCGCTCTTAGGCATCGAAAGCCAGATGTCAGAAAACGAGCGCTTTCAACTCTTCTGGCTACTCTCCTCGCAGCTACAGTGCCAAGCAGCACAGGGAGAGGTCTTATTTACTGAGGTAGGTTCGTATGCCGGTGCCTCACTCCTGCAGAGCTGTATCGCTCTACGCACCCATGGGCTTCCGATCTCAGCCATCGCCGTTGAGCCAACCGGACAGAGTCAGTTCTACCAGGTGCTACGAGAGCTAGGTAACGATGCGCGCCACTTAAAGATGAACTCAGATATCGCAGCCCCTATTATCGCTCAGGAGTATAAGCGTGGAGGTCGCCTAGCGGATGCGATCTTTATAGATGGCGACCACTCCTATCAGGGAGTAAAGCGAGATCTAGCGCTATATTTTCCACTGGTAAAGTCGGGGGGACTCCTAATAGTACACGACTATCTGCCCGCACTTACGCCAGAGAACAGGGAGCTTATCCTCTCTCATCACGCCAACAATGAGCCGGGCATCCGTCAGGCCTGTGATGAATTCTTTACTCATAACGCACAGGCGCAGGCGCTTGAGCTGCCCCTACTAAAGCCGAGCGACCCAACTCAGACGCAGTCCTACCTACCGATTATACCGGGGGTTTTCTCGACTGTGCGGGCGTGGCGTAAGATCTGATCGCCCACACTCTCTATCTGCCAAAGATAGAGCGCGTTGCTGTTTTTCGGATCTCCTTCTCATCTGACCACTCAAGGATGCCTGTAGTCAGGTTCTTTAAGTTCATGGTGAACTTGTAATAAACATCCGTGGTATCGCTGTTGCGTTGTTCGATCTCAGAGAAATTGGCTGTCAGTATGTATTCTGGAGCGAGCTGTTGTCCGAATTTTACAGCACTGCCCTTCTTTACTAATCCGCTCTCCTGTTGGTAACGCACCTCATCGATCGCGTGAGAATCGGTCGTGCGATCAATAAACCTAAACTTACCAGACTTCAGCATGCGAGCTCTAATCGAATCCGTAACGGACTCCGTGTCGATATGTTGCATGGTCTTGTTCTTTACGCGGTCAATCACCAATACCGGCCGACGCCTACTAGTCTCCTCAACTACCGGGGGAAAGGTCAACATTGAGTCCACCAGGGATGCTGCGATCTGCTGAAGATCCGAGGATCCAAAATCCGTCGAAACGGTGCTAAGAGCTTGCGCATCGCCGTACTGAACGGTTGTTGCAGCACATCCGCTAGACAGAGCAGCAACTGCAAGAAGTGGTGTGAGTACTAATAATCTCTTCATAATTTATCTCCTGTAACTATTCCTGATATCGTAGATGAAGCTTAAACTCTTTGGCGCTAGGATTCGGCGCTACACCCTGTACGGAGGTCGTTTGCTTGCCGTACACCAAAACTGGGTGCCAGGCCTGTGAGGAGCTGTTTACCTCAAAGCCGTGCGAGTCAAACCATACCCAACGATACTGAACCGCCTCGGTATCTGTTGTCCTGGATTGAAGCGTTACAGCACTTTTGACTAGCCCCCCAATCTCCATGCGATCCACCCGTATAACCGCAACACGCCGCGCCAGGCGCTGATTTGCTGCGTGTATATAGGTTGTATAGGTAGACTCACCGTTAGGGCCGGTAACCGATACAGTTTCAGTACCAGAGGTGCCCCAGCATCCGACACAGGCTAAGAGCACAAGGCTCACGAGCGCTTTCTTCATAATTCTACCCCCCCTTAGTTAAAAGCAAGCGGCTTCTCTCCGGATCCCTGATTGACTGGATCGGGGGCTACTGGATTTTTTTGAGCGACGTTCGCCTTAGGCTTTTGTGCACTACCCTTAGTAATTCGTACGACGCAGTTCTTGGCGATACCAAGATTCTCGCCACTCGGCTCGGCAAAACTCTTCTGAGGATCGGCGCGATTAATCGTACCAGCGCCGACAAGCACCTCGTTCTTGAACACCTCTCCGGTGTCGTCGTCCTTTACATCCTCTGTCACAAAGAATTCGACATTTACTCCCACGTCGAACCCAGCCTCGGTGCCCCGATTGATCATCACTTGATTACCGGTAATAGTGAGCACCTTCGGGGGACGAATGAGCATAATTGACTCTTGGGAGAGCTTCTGTGCAAGCTCCTTGGTAAGCGCAGAGATCAGAGCATCTCCGCCCAAAGAGGCTCCCTGACGAACCAAATCTGCCGCGCTTCCGCTCTTCACGGTAACACTTGGCGAATCTGGCAAAATCGCGCCAGTAGTCGTATCAACGATCGAGACAGTAGCTGACACCCACGCCGACCGTGACATCGAACTACGTCCGATAGCCTCGTACTTCGTGGTTGAGGTTCGGTCCTCAAACCCATCAATCTGGGGCAGGAAGGCATACTTCGCTCCGGCCATTTTCATCGTCTGAGCGCGATTCTTGTCGTTTGGATCGACCGCTACTTCAGAGAATGCCTGCTCTAGCTCAATATCCTCCTTCCGATCTCGCTCCACGATCTGAAAGACCCGGGTTTGATTAAGCTCCGTTACAAGCTGCCCTCTCAATCCCTGCACGATCTGGTTCAGCTGGCTCGTCCGCCCAGCCTTCGCCGCTGACTCATGGACCGCCGGCTGAACTTTAACGACTCCGATAAATACCGCGTCTTTCTCGCCCTGCGAGAGCTGTGCGAACGCACCTGGTGCGCCGCACACAACCGAACCGATGACACTAGCTATCGCGATCATTCGACTGTACATATAACGTCCTCCTACTTGGCCTGCTCTTCAATCTTAAAAACTGCGTCGGGCTCCCGCTCGATGGTCAGATTATCGATATTCCCCTCGATCTTTGAGTAGCTGTTTTGGAGATACTCTTTTTTCCCTTCTGCCTCAGCTTTCTTGGCGTACGCATCAGCCCCGCTCTGCTCCTTCGCCACTGCAATAGCAGCATCAGCCTGCTTACGAGTCAATTCGTCCTGGCGAGCAACACGAAGCGCCTCCTCATGTCGCACTTCTCCTTCTTTTGACCTCTCAAGCGCCACAGTGATTACTTGGTTTGGAACCACGTTGATCGTGCGTCTCCACGTCGAGTACCACTCCTTAGACACCGCGATTTGATGAAGGCCTGGTCGAACAGCAAAGCTCCCTGGGACCGTTCCCAAAACAGCTCCATCGATTTCAACGGTTGCCCCCTCAATATTCGATGTAAACGTAAGTTCAGCCATCGAGAGTGTCTCAACTTTAGCGTCACGAATCTTCGAGATCTTCTTTGATATATTGTCCGCAATCTGCTGAGCCGCTTCATCGATCAGCGCGTTATTCATGTCGTCAGTTACAACCTCAAGTTGCGCAACGGATCCGATTTTTTTTGACACCGCAAGAGTATCGCCGTACACCGAGCCACCTTGATTTCCCTCAAGCACTCGGATGCTTACGCGGAGAGTGCGGATAAGGACCTCGTTGTTGGTCTTGTAGAGCGTCCCCTCCCCGGTAAATCGCCTACGCTCCTCTCCGAGCGACGAAAGGGTGGCAACGATTAGATAATTAGCATCAAGCATTTGCGCAATTCGAAGAGCAGAAGCACCCGTAAGAACCTGGTCAACAGAGCTTTCTGTTTTTTCAAACTTCACTAGCTTAGCGGCATCCGCCACGGCACCAGCAAACTTATCATCATTGTTTTTCGTCTCTTGAAACCGCGCGATAACGTCGTGGGAATCGAGGATAGAGAACCCCTTGTCTGCTAAACGGGATCCGAGGACGTCTATAAACATCGAGACGCTCTCATCGAGTTTTTCGCCCGCATTGTTCTGCACGAAGATGGCCGCTCGAATTAAAGATTCATCTCCCTGCCCCTTTGGCGGCTCGACTTCGGCCAAAGAGACATTGAGAGGGGCGACCATTGAAAAGATACCTGCCGCGAGATACCTGCATAATCGTACAGCCATAGCGTCTCCTTTTTAGAAAAATATTAAAGCATTTCTTTTCCGTCAAAAAGCTTTTTTCTATCTACCTGGCTTCTAATCGGCGACATACTGCACGAAAAGTCGTGAGCCCACGCACGTAGCGCGAACGACAACCCTCTTACCAGCCTCGTTAGGTAACACGAGCAATCCACTCGCGCCAGATCCCTCATGTACCAGTTCAATGGTAGACCCTGGATCGACCTGAGCTCGGAGGACCTGTGCGTTTTGGGGCAAGCTTCTCCAACTGCGAATATCTGCATTTTCGGTGACTGTATTGAATGCAGATACCGCCACTCCGCCCCACTCACCTCCGTGCTGCGAGGCAAGTGATGATGCCGCCCCTTTAATTGCGGCCCTGATTACCTGACGAGTAATCATTGCGGGAGCGCTCTCCTCATAAGCCTTTACAGCGAGGGCATCTATAGCACAGATCCTTTGGCTGCGTGCCAGCTCGATATCACCCACCTTAAGAATAACTGGATAAACCGGAGATACCGAGGCTTCGAACGTCGGGATGGAAACGGTGGTTAACCCTGGTGCGCCTGGAATCGGAATAGGGATCGGAAAAGAGAACGACGATTTGCCCGGCACGAGGCCATCCTCAAATAAGACGATAACCTCTGTCTTTGCCTTATCACGCCCCTTTGCGGCAGCAAATGCCTCTGGAAAGCGCTTCGAAAACTTACTGATATCATCCGTCATCGAGAGCGACTTCGCTAAGCGCGCCACATCACGCTGAATAAACCCATTCTCTGGGGCGATCTCCAACGCTTTTTTATAGTCTATATAGGCGTCATTCGACTCATTCATCAACTCGTGCACGACCGCTGACATGTAGAAGGTATAGGCATTTTGGAATGAATTTTTTACGAGAGCAGCTACAGCTTGCGAGTCACCTAAACTCTGATTAATTCCAGCAACAAAATCAGAGGTGGCGAATCCCTTCTCTCGGGCCTGCCCCTCTGCCTTGGTAAGCTCCTGCTGATGCTCTTTTAAGGCACGCACCTGCTCAGCATTTGCTCGTCGCACCTCAACACCAGCAGCTTCAAGTTTACCCTGCATAAGGTAGTTGAGGGCTTGAAAATGGTATACAAGCACCTTCTCAAACCCTGCTGGCTCGTAGGGGATCAGATTATCGTTAATAACTAAAGCTGCGCCGTGTGCGCCTACATCGCTGGCACTAATTTTTGCGCGCTCCTCAAGCTCCTTGATTTTTTCAATAGCACCCTTAAATTCTGGCACACTCGCTACAGAGTCTCCCTGTATCTGAGCAATGCGCCCACGTTCTGCGCGAGCGAGCACAGCGTCATCACCATTGATATCGCTCGACAGAACGGTATCTACCGTAACCGTTTCGCCTGCGGCCAGATCTTCCATTAGCCCTGGGACCTCTGAACCAGCACCAACGACCTTTTGAAGGGTGCCCGCACAGCCATTTGCAAGCAAGAGAGTTAATAATAGCGAGATGCTTTTCTTGGATAGCTTGATCATAAATCCCATCCCCTATCCTACTTCAGGTATAAGTTTCATCTTATTCACTTCATATACCTCGTTCAGATCCGATGGTTCCTTGATAACTTAGATCTAAATAAATCCATAACATGCCCACTAGCTGGTAATAATCTACTGGCACCTATCGGCAATAGAAGGCTTATTAGCCCCATAGTATCGTTATAACCATCTAATATCAAAGGAGATTATGTCTTGCCCTTAATGCCAATCGAGCTCTAAAGATGCTCGCATTCACCCTATTACTATGGTATCACCAATGATTAAAACCTTGTTTAGATACAGAGCTAGCCGCTGGTATGAGTTCAATCGAGCAAACGTCACCCTACGATGGATTGCCGCTGCAACGCTCACAGATCCCCCCCCCTGAAGCTCAGGGGAGCGGGATAACTGCAAAGAGCCTCAGTGATACTATTGAGCACCTTGAATTACCAAAGCCTGCTCAATCAACTCCCCCTACAACCGAATCGCTACAACCACATCAAACCGCACCCGAACAGGCCGTCTCTCAACTAATCAAGAGCACCGGCGACCGCTCCCTTTTTAAAGACTATCTACGCAGCATAAAAGAAGCGTGGAATGAAACAAAGGATACCTGGTCGAAGCGGCTTGCGTACACCACCGCTGGAGCAGTTGCTATCGTTGCCAGCTCCTATGCGACTTCACAAACCCTCGGACTGACAGGCGAGGTGGCCAACAACCCAGCGGCGATTAACTCCGTTTTCACCTGGCTTGCGATCAGCCTTGCGACCGCTGTTACATACCGTTACTTTCAATTCAAAGAGGACGTGGCCTCCGAGAAACACACTGAGAAGATCGAGCCCTATCTATCCGAGTCTATCTTTAACGCCACTACAAACCTTTCTCCTGAGGTAGTCGAGCGCCGTGATGTTCAGAAAATCCTAACAAAGATCAGGCGCAACGAATACTCCATTCGCGCCCTGGTAGAGGGCACCTTCCAGGGCAGCAAGCAGGCGATCGAACTCGCGGTAACAACAGGGGCGATTTTTTTGAGTGGTCATGGCCTATGGACCGTTCCTGCCTTTATCGGAGGATTCTTGGCCTATCGCTGCGCTGTGCGTTGCTCAGCGCGGTCGATTGAGGCCGAGGACGAAGCTTCAACATTCGATCAACGCATTAACTACGGGCGCACCTCGCTACTTAACCATAGCGGCCTAACCGATCTGAGTTTACTCTCAGCCTCAAAGCGCCTAGTAGACAAGGTAATGGAGTGGAGCCGCGCTAGCTATGCATTACGGCGCGCTGCTACGATTAAAAACCTGGCCGACGATCTCTTCTCTGACTATGGGTGTGAAGCTTTAACTGCCATATCGTATGCAGGGGTTGTCATGGGAGCGGTCTTGGGCGAGATCTCTCCGGCCATCTGTCTCTGGCTGGTATACTCACTCTATTCGATAAAGGGAGAGATTAACTTTATCTCCGATCTTTTTAGTCGTCAGGTTACAAAGCTTGAGTTCGCCTCTCTGCGCTATCAGCTGCTCGACATCTCTAAAAAATTACATGATGGCAAGCAATTTCAGGTGCTGGATCAAGCCCCTGAGATCGTGCTCGAGGATATTAAACTACGCTACCCAGGTTCAAAACGAGATACGTTGCAAATTCCCGGTCAGATCGTTATTCCAGCCGGCTCAAAGGTTGGAATCATCGGTCAGAACGGCGCGGGTAAATCAACCCTGATAAAACTCCTTTCGGGGCGACTTGAGCCCTCATCAGGCCGGGTCCTGGTTGGTGGTCACGACCTCAAAACAACCCGTATCTTCGGTGCCCACCTAACTCAGGACTATGAGTCATTTCCCGGACTCTCAATTGAGGAGATCATCGAACTAGGGGTCAGGCCGGAGTGTGGTGGTATGCAGGCTGCTAAGGTGATAGACAAACTCGGCATACGAGAGATCCTATTTCATGATAAACCGCTCGGTCTTCAGACCATTAGTGGAGCACAGTTCGAAAATGGAAAGAGCTTCTCAGGTGGGCAACAACAACTGATCTGTATTGCACGCACCATCGCAACTGGGGCCAGATTCTGCTCACTCGACGAACATACCGCCAAGCTTGATCCAGATATGCAGATCGAGGTAACTCGCGCGCTCTTTAACTTCCCCGGCGAAAGAACCTTCGCGCTTGTAACTCATAAGCTCGATCAACTGCGCAACTGTGACCTGATTATCGTGCTAGGAGGGGGCACTATTAAGGAGATCGGAAGCCATCAGGCGCTACTCAATAGCGGTGGTGAATATGCGCGCGTGTACCGCAAACAGGCCGAGGCCTATTTTGACGAATCTAAGCGCGGCTCGCTGGAGTTCTAAATTCGGCCAGGGCTATACGGCCTCTAGCCGCACATATTCAGTGTGCGGATCTATCGCTGAGATCTTAAGTGATACATGGTCTCCTAGCTTTGTTCCCTTAGGGACTCGCGCAAAAAGTGTAATGTAGATCTCATCAAGCTCAATTAGGGGGGTTTTAAGATCAAGCCGTACGACCGTGCCAGCTATGGCCTTGCCACGCTCACGTTGCTCAAGATAGCGCAGCAGCCAATAGCGCCTCGTCTCACGACTCGCAACCGTTGCGGCCTGTAGATGCCCCTCAACCTCCTTCGCTATAAGCTCGAATTCAGGCCGTGTTACCCACGGTTTTGATGTTCTAAAGAACGAGATAAACTGTCTCTGATGACAGAGATCCATATACCGTCGGATCGGTGAGGTAGCCTGGATGTAGGCATCAAGCCCAAGTCCCGCATGCGAACGGGGCTCACATGATGTGCTGGATTTTTTAAGCTTCGTGCGAGCAGAGAAATCCTTGGCTGGCCCCTCCGGCACAAGCTCCTCTGTCGCTCCATCTTTGGCTCCCTCTTTGGCTCCCTCAGCTCGCTCCTGCCCTCTAAAGAGCACTGGGATTCCGTGTGTTGCCGCGAACTGCGCCATAATCGAGTTGGCCAATACCATCATCTCTGAGACAAGCATGCGTGCGGGGCCGTCCTCTTCGATCTCAAGTAGGCGAATAGAGCCGTCCTCTTCCTTAAACGGCACGACCTCGCGCTTGTGAACACGTGTTGCGCCCTTGCGAATGCGCCGCTCCTCACACGCTGCCGCTATGTCGTGCAGCAGCAAGAGGGTGCTATCCCCCTGCTCTAGTAGATGGTCGACCTGATCGTAGCTATAACGCTCGGCTGCCTTGATAAATGCAGGCGTAATACGCGAGCTCAGTACCTCAAACGATCGATCCATTGAGAGGATCACCGAAAGAGCTGGCCTAACAGCCCCCTGCTTTAAGCTCAGCTTTGATTCAGAGAGCTCGCTCGGCAACATATTAACTGTCTGATCGGCGCTGTAGATAGAGGTGGCACGCCTTCTAGCGGCGAAATCTAGATAGGTTTCTGGCAGCACAGCCCATGCTACATCGGTGATATGAATCCCTAACTGATAGCCGTCCTGCGTCTGTTCGAGCGAGATCGCATCGTCCATATCCTGGGTAGAAACGTCATCAATAGTTATTGCTCGCAAGCGGGTAAGGTCCTCACGAAACGATCGCTCATGCTCGGGGAAATCCGCTATCTCACTTGGAATAACCAGGCTTTCGCCCTCTAGCACCGCGCGAGCCTCATGCTGGACAGGAATACGGTGCCTGATAAAAGAGAGGTTTGTATCGCGCTCAAAATGTCCAATCGTCAATAGGATCTCAAAGGCCTGTTTCTCGGGAGAGGTATTTTCGGGGAGTTTTAGAAGCTGCATAGCTAGGTGCACGAGCTCCTTGCCCTCCTTCTGTCGTGCAGGCTCGGTATGTTGAATACCAGCGGCGACCTCCTCTAGCAGTTGAATATTATCTCTAATTTCAAGCGGAATAGGGAGCGTGCTATCCTGTTTTCGCTTGGCTAAAAACTCAACCGTAATCTCTCTAACCTGCGCCTTCTTTCTCTTGGCCTCCTCGGCACACTTAAGATCATCAACAACAGCAGCCACGCGCGGCTCAAAAAGATCCTTATCACGTTTGAAGTGTAGTCGCTCCCTAATCAGCGCTATGCGCAGCCCCGCATGTTTCTCTAACGTATCAGAGCCAAAGTAGCTCTTACATAGCTCAGCAACGGAGTACGTACGCACATCATCCTGCACGAAGCTCCAGAGCTCCGAAACGTTAAGCGCATCAGCCTCGCTCTCAATCCGCCCCTGTAACGCTTTCAACGCCTCAATTCGAGCTGCTGTGCTGCCTGTAATAGATGCTGCTGCGCCTGGCAGGGTGTAGAGCCGCTGTGGGGCGAGATCGAGCTCCCGCCCTCGAATTGTAAGAATAGTGCGTTTGTCTTTTTTGATCGCCGTAACAACAGCAAGGATGACGGCTCCGTCATCTTCGAACTGCACTATACTATCAACTATGCTATCGACTCTAGTATCGATAACCGAATCGCTAACTTGGCTCTTTAGATTTTGTGTAGTGGGCTTGCTGGACCCCTTAGGAAAGATACTCATACGTTAACTATTCACCCTAGTATAAACTTGTTGGTAATTAATAAGGATTCGACCTTGCGATCTGTCCTCAAGACACCCTTTCTTGACGTCCCCTGAACGGGGACGCTCATTTTAGGGGTGAATAGTTATTGTTTTCTCCCCAGTTTGCTCCGCAAACTCGCCCCTTGATAGGGGCTAACGTATAAGGAGCTAACCCAGTAAACAGTTACCTCATACATTATATACTACTGTGCGTGAGGGGTCCTGGAATGTCAAACAGGCTCTATGGGGTCCTATTATAGTTGATCTGATCTCTATCACTCTGCGATACTGCCCCTACTTTTCTCTTAGGAAACTACCATGGTCTCTGTATCCACCCCGATCTCATCCGCCTCTGTTTTCTCCTTTGGGAACCCCTTTCAAACTGAGGCGTTTGTTAATTCACCCCTGACGTGGGCCTGGCGCCCTGGTCAGTTGCCTTGCGGCTTTTTGGTGCAAGAGACCGGATCGCAGGGCTACCGTGTTTCAATCGCTCTGGAGGAGCAGGAGGGGGTGGTCGGTCTTGGGCAGCACGTCGGACCCGTCAACTGCCGTGGGCAGTCGTTTCGACTCTTTAACACCGACTCTCCAACGCACATTCCATCTCTGCGCTCGATGTACGGATCTCATCCCTTTATGATTATCCTGCGTGATAAGCCGCTCGGCATATTTATCGATTCCCCAGGAGAGGTATTGGTTGATGTTGGAGCGCTGGATCCGCACACCCTGGATATTCGCGTTGCAACAGCCGGGTTCTATCTGACGGTTATTGAGGGCGAGTCGGTACAGGATATAGTTTCAAAGCACCTAGCTCTTACCGGTACCCCGTATATTCCACCCCGTTGGGCCTTTGGTTATCACCAGAGTCGGTGGAGTTATCCCGATGAGGGATCGGTGCGTGAGGTAGCCGCAAAGATGCAGCAACACGATATTCCATGTGACGTTATCCACATGGACATCCACTACATGCAAGATTACAAGGTTTTTACGGTTAATAAGGAGCGCTTTCCTGACCTACCCAAGTTAAGTATGGAGCTTAAAGAGCAGGGCATTCGGCTCATCTCAATACTTGATCCTGGGGTCAAAGCTGAGCCGGGCTTTTCGGTCTATGACGAGGGGATGAAGCGCGACTTCTTTTGTCGTCGAAGTGATGGGGCTGGGGCATTTGTTGGAGCCGTCTGGCCAGGCCCCTCTGTTTTTCCTGACTTCTTTCGCCCGGATGTGCGCGCCTGGTGGGGAGCCCTATATAAGCCACTCAAAGAGCAGGGCATCGCCGGATTTTGGAACGACATGAACGAACCCTCCATCTTTTATACACCGGATGCTTTCAAGGATTTCGCACAGAAGGTACGCCATTTTGATGAGCGCAACGATTTTGGTGAGCAGTTGGCGAATACGCTCTGGGATAAGGGCGTTATCAATAAGGAGGAGTATTACAACGAATTTACACACACTATTAACGGTCAGCAGGTTGTAAACCGTGAGGTGCATAACCTATTCGGAACGCAGATGACGCGGGCCGTTGCTGATGCGCTCTTAGCTGATGATCCAACAAAGCGCTATTTCCTCCTCTCAAGAAGCAGCTACCCTGGAATGCACCGCTATGCGGCGATATGGACCGGTGATAACCACTCGTGGTGGGAGCACCTCTCACTTAACATCCAGATGTTGATCTCGCTTAACCTCTCGGGCTTTCTATTCTGCGGAGCAGATACGGGAGGATTTAGCGGAGACTGCACCGCTGAGATGCTCGTGCGTTGGACGCAGCTCAGTGCCTTTACCCCATTCTTTCGTAATCATGCGGCGATGTGGGCTAAAAATCAGGAGCCCTGGGCCTTTGACGATAAGACGCTCGTGCATTGTCGCGCTGCGATAAAGATGCGCTATGCGCTCCTGCCCTATCTGTACTCAGAGTTTATTAAGAGCGCCTTACACTGTGAGCCTTTCATCAGGGGGCTCTTTCTAGAGTTCAAGGAGGCTGCAGAGCGGCTGGATGATGATCAGTTCCTGTGCGGTCGGTGGCTACTAGTAGCGCCGGTTGTCAAAGCTGCTACGCAGGGCCGCCTCGTATATCTGCCAAACGGGCCATGGCTCAAGGTGATAGGAACGGAGCAAGGCTTGACTGGAGAGCAAGTTCAGCAAGGTGGAGATCATTTTGTTGCTGCGACCCTAGAGGAGGTTCCGCTCTTTCTTAGAGCTGGCGCCCTGATTCCTATGGCTACCCCAGGGCTTCATACCTCAGCGGAGCCTCAGCACCACTACCGACTACTTGGATTTACCGATTCAACCGCGCAGTGCGAAATACTGCTCGATGATGGAGAGACCCGTTATGATTCCTGGAAGAGTTATCCGAAGCTCCTCTGCTCGGTAACCCTGCAGGATGGTAGCTGGTCGTGTAGCGCCACCTTTGAGTCGGCACGACCACGACCGATCTCACTTGAGTTTGAGCTTTGGAACTTAGCTGGCAAACGAGAGAGCTTGTCGTTTCGGTATCCTATTGGGTAAGGCGTAAGCCCTGGGTGCGCCGGTATACCCTCTCTTGCAACTCTGCAGCATCTCTTATAGATCTGACCCTATGGCTCTTGGCAAAACAGATGATATTGTTGTTTCAAAAAGCATCGGATAAATGCCGGACAACTTGGAACGGTTGTGCTTAGGACCACAGAAATGGACATAAATAAAATTAAACAAACAGGCTTTAAATTCAGATTTCTAACAATAAAATAAGCATTAAATAAAAATTATGAATAAGCTGCCCATTACTATTTTCTGGTTTAGAAGAGACCTTCGCTTAAATAATAATTCTGGTTTATATCAAGCATTAAAAAGCGGATTAAAGGTATTGCCACTTTTTATATTTGATAAAAACATTTTAAGTAAGTTAGAAGATAAAGACGATGCAAGAGTAACTTTCATTCATCAGCAATTAGAGCGAATGAATGAGGAATTAAAAGTTTTAAACTCTTCATTACTCGTGAAATATGGCAACCCTGATGAAATATGGGAGCAACTAATACAAGAATATGATGTAAAAGAGGTTTATACTAATCATGTAAAGGCATCGAATTTAAAACCTATAAAGACCAATGTATATTTGAGGCAGGAGAGGTATTAAAAGATGACGGTAAACCTTACGTAGTTTTTACCCCTTATAAAAGACGCTGGCTTGATAAATTAAAACCTATCCATTACGAAGCTTATCCAACTGAAAAGTATTTTAGTAACTTTTTAGAAAAAGAATACTTGTCTGTCATTAGCTTAAAAACGATGGATTTTGAGAAAAGCTTATTAGTTTTCCCAGATCAATCTTACCAGAATATTTTAGAAAATTACGGAATTGATCGTGATTTTCCATCAAAAGAAGCTACATCTCAAATTAGCGTTCACTTAAGGTTTGGAACCATCAGCATTAGAGATTTAGTGAAAAATTCTCTCGGTAAAAGTGAGGTTTGGTTAAGCGAGTTGATTTGGAGAGACTTCTATTTTTCTATTTTGGCACATTTTCCATACTCGGCAAAAAGCTCTTTTAGAAAAGAATATGATTTAATTAAATGGCGTAACAACAAGGACGAGTTTAAGGCCTGGTGTGAAGGTAAAACTGGCTACCCAATTGTGGATGCTGGCATGCGCCAATTAAACGCAACGGGTTTTATGCACAATAGAATAAGAATGGTTGTGGCTAGCTTTTTAACCAAACATTTATTAATCGATTGGCGCTGGGGCGAGAGATATTTTGCTAGAAAGCTGTTGGATTTTGAACTATCCAGTAATGTTGGGGGTTGGCAATGGGCGGCAGGCAGTGGAGTTGATGCTGCGCCATATTTTAGGATATTTAATCCTTATGAACAGGAAAAAAAGTTTGATAAGGAATTTAGATACATTAAAAAATGGGTGCCAGAGTTTTCTGATCCCTTTAAATATCCAAAACCTATTGTAGACCATAAATTTGCAAGAGAGAGGTGCTTAGCAACATATAAAGAGGCTTTATCTCAGAATAGTTAAAGATGTTCTACCACTTCTGTATTCGTCCCCCAATTCTCACAGATTACATCGGTGTGGGTGGACGGAACTTACTAGTATCTTACCGTGTGCAAAACGCAGAGGATGTATTTAAACTTCTCGCTCATCTGCACAGACTAATTAGTACAGACTAATTACTAACGTACAGAGGCCAAACTCAAGCCCTACAGAATGCTCTGAAGAACAACTCTACAATGCACCACAGCTACTTTATAAAAGCTAATTGAGCTAACGGTATTTTGTCTTACCAAGATTATTTTAGAAGCTCTTCGATTTTATCAGTGATATCAGAATCTGTTGGTGTCGTCGCTGAAGAGAATCGGTCCACCACAGTGCCGTTTTTATCGACTAAGAACTTAACGAAGTTCCAACCTGGATCACCCTGAAAATCCTTCGCTGATAGCTCTGTGAGAAAGTGATACGTTGGCTGCTTCTGTGCTCCTTTCACCGGACCCTTGGCGAAAACCGGAAATGTAGTTTTGTACTTTAACTCACAAAACGTTTTTATCTCTGCATTAGAACCAGGCTCCTGTTGCCCAAAGTCGTTACTAGGAAACGCAAGGACAATAAACCCACGATCTCGATAACGATTGTACAATTCTTCAAGCCCTCTGTACTGTGACGTAAAGCCGCAATTAGATGCAGTGTTAACTACCAAAGCAACCTTGCCGCGATATTCACTAAGAGACCGTATAACTCCACTCACATCCGTGGCAGACAACTCAAACAGTGATTTTGCCGTAGGCACCTCGGCATACGCTAACTGCGGGGTTTGCAGTACATAGGCAGAAACAAGCGCTAAGAAAGGTTTTAACATACGAAAAGAAGGTGCCATAAGCATAAAAAAAAGAGAGCCAGTTCAGCTGTGCCTCTCTACCTGGTAAAGGTTAAAAACAGATAACTAAGCAGGAATTAATACCGTATCGATTACGTGAATTACTCCATTGCTAGCCATCACATCAGCAGTAACTACTGTAGAATTATTTATCATAACTCCATCTGATGCATCTATTTTTACCATACTTCCCTGAATGGTCTTTGCCTCAGAAAGTTCAACTACTTGACCAGCAGTAACTTTACCGGAGACCACATGGTAGGTTAAAATAGAGGTCAGTTTTGGAATATCAGCCAAAAGTGCTTCTACGGTTCCCTTAGGTAGCTTTGCAAACGCCTCATCAGTAGGTGCAAAAACTGTGAAAGGACCGTTTCCTTTCAGGGTCTCTACTAAACCAGCTGCTGTAACTGCTGCCACTAATGTTTTAAACGAACCTGCCGCAACTGCTGTATCAACTATATCTTTCATAAAAGTTCCTTATTTTATTTAATCAACACAATAAAATATTTACATGTTGGTTTCCAGAGCACACTGTTTTGATCATTAAATTAATGTTAGGCATTAGGACTGCATGAAGGCTCTATTTCTTTGAGCAGATAGTCTTTGCTCAGTGCTATCAACTGTTTCTCGGCCCCACATGGGCGCTTGTGAGGGAGACTCATAAGTTGCTGATAAGTTGTTAGGGTTCCTCACCGATAAGTTTGGGTACATTAGATGGAAAACCCCTGCACGAGAACGTGAATCGCTTCCCGTTACCTGCTCCCGCTTTGATTCCGGTTAACCCTTAAAAACCAGATTTGAGAGCATGGCCGCTAAGCTGCTCAAAAGACTCGGATGAATAGCTATCGATCTGTTCTATCGCTCTAAGTAAGGGCCATCGTGCCCGTGCGAGGGATAACGTATCCGCGCGCAAAACTGGAGTTGTTTTCGGCCAAGAGCCCTGGTGCACGCTCTCTTAGTTGAACGACCTGCCGAATAGCGTCTTTAACAGCAACCGGGTTACCAGCCTCCACACCGTGTACAAGCTTTCCGAATCCGCGCTTATCGGCCTCAAGATAACATCCAGCTTGGTCCCCAACTATCAATCCAACGTCCTCGTTTCGGTTGATGTAGGCGCCCTCAAGAGCTGAAAGCCCTAGACCATCCTGCCCGTGCAGCGCCAAAACGGTGCTACCACGAATCATTACTGGAAGGATATCTCGATGACCGTGCTGGTTAGTGAATGAATCACTGATATACAACATGCCAGGATGCTCACGCTGAAGATCAGCGTACAACTCCTTGCACACCCGTATATACTGATTTTTCGGCGACATCTCCGCATAGTTATCAACGTTGAGAAGCTCATGGATCGACGCAAATTGATAGCGGTCTCTGTACCCTTCTCCCTCAATTTGGCGCGCCTCATCTAGGAACATCTTTATACCTGCGATAACGGTGTGCGTGCCCTTCATCGGATCCAGACGATCAAAGCATATAAAGCGGTGTGTGATCGACTCTTTTGCCTGAAAGACTGCGGTTATCAACTCCTGCTGCTGTTCGGTTAATTTCTTCCAAGCTTGAATGTGCCCCGGTTGTGATATCCGCGCCAGAGCTTGATCGACCCACGCTTTATCGATACCGAGATCCACCGTTAGCATCTCAGGTAGTGGCCCCTTAAGCATGTTTGCCAATCGATCGGCGTACACAGAGGTGTGAAAGAAGAGTACATCCGCCTGCTGATAGCAGGGCAGAAGCCGCTGACCGAGCAGGGTCTGATCAAGCTTCTCCGGTATGAGTTGGTGCTCGAATTGAACGTGCCGCACCCCGATATCGCGCATCTTCTGAGAGTTCTCACGAATGAACGGCATAAACCATACCGGCCCCTGAATACTTACCACATCGCCAGCTTTCATCGCATGAAGTGCAGAGCCGAAGCGTGCGCTATGGGCCTCATCAAGTGCGAGATCGACGGGGTGTTTTTTAAAAAATTCACTTAGGTACTCAATTGAACCGGGGTTAGCTATTGAGTGATCGCGATAGATCTCACGCGCCATCCAGGCAGGGATCATCTCTGTGTAAGCCTGTAGGTGTTGCAAGAGAAAATCCTGTCGAAACCATGGATCAAATGGAAGTGACTTGCCGTCGTTTGTTACCGGGCGCACCTCTCGCCTGCCAAGCATTAATGGCTCTGTGTCGGCTGAATGAAATACAAGTTTTTGAAATGGATCCGGCAAGCTGGCATTGCCCGTTACCTGTGCTGCACTGAAAAGACCCCCTTGCGATGTGGAGATCTGAAACGGATACAGGACATGGCATGTTGGCGCTTGATCTGATGCTGGCTTTGATTCCTGGATCGACATAGAGAAGGTCTCCTTAAGGCGCTGTCTATTAAAGAATAAACGGACTTCATGTTGTAATCAAATTTAGTGCAGCACGGCTACACCTGCCTCTTTAGCTGTTATTTTTGGGGCGAATTAGGTGGTATTAGTCGATATCTGAGGCGCTTGCGACGGAGCTCCCAACTCCCTCAAGGATCTCCTCGATAAAAAATTGGGTTTTAGGGGGAACCAGATTCTTTGGATAGTAGCGCTCTATAATATCAAAGACCTCACTAGCCTTTGTAAGCTTCAACAGGTGAATCAAAAAAATTACATCATCTCGATCTGAGGTGTCCCAGCGCGCACTAATGCATTTCATCGCCAACATGTAACGCGGCTCTGGAGCCCACACTCGCAAGTTTGATAACGATAGGACCTCCTGCTGCGCGAAGCCGGGCAATATAAATCCCTTTGCAGCATCGTTGAGCCAATCTGGCGGAAGAGATTCACTCGCGGCTATCTGCGCTGCAATTGCTCGTAAGGTGACTGCGGGCTCGAAGATCGCATCAACGTCCTTGGTAGCAGCGCGCGTATTGTATACCAAACACATGACGGCTCCGCCTACTAGGCCGATCTCTCCGATCTCTCCACGTTTTTGCAGAGCCTCATTCAGGAGCTCCATAAGTCGTATAATTCGATCCTTGGTTAACATTACGCCCTCATCAAAAAATTATCGAGAACAAAGATATTATTTGCGCGGTATGATAGCGGCGACTCAAGCAAAGCGCTGGCTTTAAGCGACTGCATCTCCGATACAAACCATGGAGTCGGTAGAAAATATCCCCTAGCAGCCCAGGTTGGAGTGGAGATCTCATTCCTTTCACACAGGTCTCGTACAAGCGACGCAAGTAGGGCTGTGAGTGCTCGATCAAACGTGCGGTGCGGTGGAAGCATTAACAATCTTGGATCGAGCGTGCGGTGGAATTCATCCACAAGGTCAAAGAGGTGTATCTTCCATGTGTCGAAGCCATCACGCTCTATTTTAAGTGCCGCGGCTATAGTTGAATATTCTGAAAAGATCTCTTGCTGCTTGGGCGCAAGCAGCACCTCTACATCAGCCTCGAAACAGTTAGCTAGTTGCGATATGGAACCCACGGTTGCGTTACCCTGCTCAGGTCGCAACAACTGCCGCACAGCTCCTCTTGAGAGCCCAGAGGCAGCGACGAGCGCACGCTCTGAAAGCCTCTTGGTGCGCCTTAGCGCTGCAAATGGGAGGTAGAAGTGGATCATATTAACATACCATTAGTGTATATTATATAGTACCACATACGATGCAATAGGCAAATAATTTCGCAACTATTTCAGTAAGTTGCTGAATCAAGGCATACAAGCTCCTTATTCAGCCTGCAACGCCTGCGTTAACTCAGCATTAAATCGCGCTACGTTGCTACGGATAGAGGCAAGTAACTCATCGTGGTTTGAGCTCGCTCCGGTAAGAAGTCCGCGTGAAGCGTTCACAAGCGCTCCACCGCGCTTGCCGTTACAGAGGCCAAAACCTGCTACGGCCTGGGCTGCTCCTGCGCCCTGCGCACCGAGCCCTGGTATCAGAAAGAAGTTGCTAGCTAACGTTGTGCGTAGCGCCTGCGCCTCCTCCGGATATGAGGCACCAACAACGGCCCCTAAGCCCGACCACCCACATTCGCCCTGCAACTGTGCGGCATTCTGCGCCAACCACTCTGCGACGTGCTGACTAACCGAGCGCCCCTCGCACGTTAAACCTTGCAGCGCTTTTGCTCCTGGATTGGATGTCTGCACTAAAACAAATAGCCCCTTACCGTACTTAATACAGTCGTTCATAAATGGCGCTATGGTATCGAAACCGAGAAAGGGGCTAACGGTCAGAGCATCCGTTTCAAAAGCGCTAAAGGCTCTCCCTGCAACCGTACTCCTGCCCAAAAATGCAGCGCTATAGGCACTTGCCGTTGAGCCGATGTCACCCCGTTTTGCATCGGTGATAAGCGGGATGCCCTTCTTGCGAATGGCGCTGCATAACTTAGCAAACACCCCAAGGCCAGCTAGGCCGTACTGCTCAAAGAAGGCGATATTGGGCTTAACCGCAGCGACACTCCCCTCAATAGCGGCTAGAAACAGCTCGCTAAAGGCGCTCAATACGTGCTCGATAATCGCCTCATCGCTCGTACAGCAACGCGCGGCTTCTACTAAAAGAAACGGTGGCAGATCGTCGATCACCGGATCGCAACCAGCAACGAGTACGCTCGACGTTTTTGTGATCGAATCCTGAAGTCTATCGGCGAAGCTCTTCATGTCTCTCCTACTATCATATTTCGCAGCAACTTAAATGGATCCTGCAGAGGGTCTTCCTGATGCTGACTGCGAACCTCATTAATCCGTTTTATAAATTGTGGCCAGTTTTTATCCTCCTGCTCGTAAAGCTCCCTAAATAGCTCAAGCTCAGTTAGATATATCTTAAGCTGCATAATCTCAGCGTTATTCACGTGCTGCAACGCCTGAAGCTGCGGATACTTAGCCCTTAAGGCCGCCGTATTTTCAGAGAACACAACAATACGTTGCGCTATCTTCTCTTCAAAGCTCAAGCTCTTCTGACCATAGAGCCCCTCAAGATCCTGATACAAATCCTCTATAGCGGCGCTTAATTCATATTGCAGCGCCGCATCCTTAACGGAGAGCTGCGCCAACTCGCGCTGTGCCGCGCAATCACCCCCCTGCTTTGCGAGACAGGCAGCGAGACGCTCCGCAAAGAAGCGCTCCGTAGCGGTCAATCCAACGAAATGCGCCAGGCTCTCATTAAAGGCAACGTTACCTTTAATCCAAACCGTCGAGTGTACGCTCTCATGAATCACCGTGTTAGCTATACGAACTGGGGAGCTCTTAAGGGTCGTAGAGAGCACCGGATCGTTGAACCACCCCAGGGTGCTAAAGGCATCTGTGCCCCTAATCCAACTCTCATAACCCACGGCCTCAAGCTCTGCAGCCTGATCTCTCGCGTCCTGCTCGTCAAAGAAGCCCTTGTATGGCACCTCCCCCACTATCGGAAACCACCAGGTATGGAGCGCAAAGGAGTCCCGACGAGCCGCCAGAAGCACCCACGCCAGAGTGCTTTTGCCGATATCGCTATAGGTCGTAAAGGAGCGCCCTGTTGTGAGCCCCATCTCATCGGCTGCGTAGCTGCGCGCCGCAAGCACAAGCCGCAGCTTCTCACGCTCCTCCTCAGGGGTCTCGGAATCTAGGATTACCTGGTCGATCTGGCGCCGACCAACGAGGATCTTGCTCTGCTCATAGGCCGCCTGCAGCACATAGCCGGGGGAACAGGAGCTAAGTACCAGTGCGGTGGCTCCAACTATAAGAATACAAAGCAGCTTCACGATAACGATACTATATATATAGTCCAATCAGGTACACGCCCCCCTGAACAACCCCCCAGGCGAGCGCCCCGGCCACGATATCATCCGCCATGATGCCAAAGGCCCCCGGCAGATCCTCTGCCCATCCAACTGGGCCCGGCTTTAGAGCATCAAAGAGACGAAACGCCACGAAAAGGCTAAGCACCTCAAGCGGCGCGGCTGGCGAGGTACCGATTAGAGCAAGAAACATCCCCGCCCATTCGTCTATAACTATCCACTGCGGGTCAGATAGCTGTGGGTCTGAGCCCGCCCCCTCTGCCCTAAGACAGCGCCGAATTGCAAGCACTCCGACAAGGGTCGTAATAATACAGAGCAGCACCCCAGATTCAAAACCAGAGAGGATGCCACACGACCAGAGCAGCCACCAGAAGATAAGCGCCGCCGCACTTCCGAAGGTGCCGGGGGCTACGTTTGCGTACCCGCTCCCGAACCCACTACTGATCCAATGCGCGGGTGTGACAAATATGCGTGAGAAAATAGAGGTGAGATGTATCATAAGCCGACAAGCTCCGTATTAACTCCGGTCCTGTATTCATTGCGATACAAAGTATGGCGCGTCCTTCCTAGCGTTGCAAAATTAGGGGCGCTTTGTTTTTCAACACTTGTTTGTTGACGTTGGCTCCACTACTTTGCTATAAGCCACTTAAAGTAATGTCCCGCTCCTGTTAAAGCGCTTGGTGTATTATTTAAAATATGTCGTCAAGCGCAACTGGAAATATTTCTGATAAAATTTTGGTCTAAGCAATGCGCTTTATCCTAGATTTTTTCATCTCGCAGTCCTACACTCGTGTGCGTTCTAATTATAGCGCAGGCCTTAAACCTAGGGTGGTATGAATAATCCTTTCAACGAAGACAGCGCGACTACTACATCTTTTGACTCAATAGATACTGGCATACCATCACCTGCAGCCGTTCTTACTGCGACCCCAGCTAATGCAACAACTACCGTCCATGAGAAGCTCGTCGAGGAGAGAAGCAGCGTTATCACTGCGCGCGGAACTGCAGAGGGGCTTGTACTGCGCATCGATGGCCGAGTTGAGCAGCAGGATCTCAGCATCGCCGTTACTAACTTCCTTGAATCACGCCGATCCTTTCTAACCGGCAACGATGTTGCTTTAGAGTGGGTTGGGCGCAAGCCTGAGGATTCGATCGTTAATGATATTACCTCATTACTTTCGAGCCAGTTCTCAGTTTCTGTTAGAAGTTCTAGACTTAAGCCTTCGGTCAGCCGTCTCGGAGATATTGCTCCAGCCGCCCCTGAAATGGCTATGACGGCGACACCATCAGCAGCCCCAGGCCTCTCTATTTTAGGGGGCGGTCGCAGCGCACTAGAAGCTCGCAGTTCGAGCACACGGCAGCTCCCAGCTCTGGATAAAAACGTAAGTCTTTTCGGTGGTATAGAGGGCTTTGACGGGCGTCAATCAACCCCCAATCCGATGCTTTGGGACGAGCCGGATACACGCATTATATACGGCACCCTGCGTTCGGGGCAGCGGGTCGAGACGGAGCATTCAATCGTTATCTTCGGCGACGTTAATTCGGGTGCCGAGATTATCGCCGGCGGGGATATCGTTATCCTCGGAACTCTCAGAGGCATCGCCCACGCTGGTGCCTACGACGAGAGTGGTGGCGGCCGCGTTATCTTCAGCCTTAATTTACAACCAACCCAACTCCGTATTGGACTTGTTATCTCTAGAGGTTCTGGCGCTGAGAACTCTGAGAGCATGCCGCGCGGAGGGCTGCCTGAGGTAGCTCGGGTTGATGGTAGCATGATCGTTGTAGAGCCTTACCAATCACGAACCGTGTGGTCACGTAGAAGGGAATAATTTAATGAACAATAGAAGCACCTCAACTGGTGGAAAAAGAGAGATCGGAGAGGTCATCGTTATCACCTCTGGCAAGGGGGGAGTGGGAAAGACCACGACCACAGCAAGCCTTGGAGCTGCTCTGGCCCTACGTGGACAACGGGTTCTCGTAATTGATGCTGATATCGGACTGCGTAACCTAGACGTTATCCTTGGCCTTGAGAACCGCATCGTCTTTAACATCGTTGATGTTGCTAAGAAGATCTGCAAACCATCTCAGGCCATCATAAAGTCAAAGAAATCAAACAACCTTTACCTCCTTCCTGCTTCACAGACCGATGATAAGGACGTGATCGATGAGGCCGAGGTTCGTTACGTACTTGAGCAGTTCAAGCGTGAGTTCCACTACATCCTGGTCGATTCTCCGGCTGGTATCGAGCAGGGCTTTAGAAACGCCTGCGCTGGTGCCGAGTCCGCTATCGTCGTAACCACACCCGAGGTTTCGGCCATTCGCGACGCAGACCGCGTTGTAGGGCTGCTCTCTTCAAAGGGTATCGAAGCCCGTCTGATCATCAACCGCATCGACTTTGAGATGGTACGGCGCGGCGATATGCTCTCAGTCCGGGATGTTCAGGATATCCTTGGAGTTGAGATAATCGGGGTAATTGAGCGCGACGAGCAGATAATCGTTGCCGCCAATACAGGCGAGCCAGTGGTGTACAATCCTAAATCTAAGGCAGGCCAGGCATTTACCAGGATTGCCGCGCGTGTGTGTGGTGAGCAGGTGCCGATCCCAAGCTTTATGGGTGGATCTATCTGGTCCCGCATTACCCGCCGACTTGGGGTAGGCCAATAGCGGTTTTCATCTGTACGGATGTAAATAATGCGGATAAGGTCATAACACTGATTATAGTTTAGATAGTTTACTGAGGGAGTTTCAAAACGTGTTCAACGCGCTCAGGAAAAGAATTTTTGGAGATGCTAACGAAAGTAAATCACTTGCTAAAAGCAGGTTGCATTTCGTTCTAGTCCAGGACAGAACTGGACTGACAAACGAGGAGATGTCAGGCTTTCGCGAGGAGATGGTCAAGGTCATTGAGAAGTACTTTGTCATAGACAAAGAGGGCTTCGACGTGAAGTACCACCGTATCGAGGACCACACGACCTTGCTAATTAATTCGCCGGTGATCGTGCGTCGCGCTGGCTCGATTAGCCATGCTCCGAAGCCGGTACTACCCGAGCTCCGCGATGAGGTTGTGGTCTCTACGATATAACTTTCAGGCGGTATAACTTTCGGGCGTATAATGCTCGGACTGCAATTACTTACTGTATACTTCCTATTAAACAGCGGAGTACTATCTAGCTAGCGCTACGTTACGAGCGTGAGGGGTCTATGCTCAAACAGTTCAATAAATTCCTGATCTTTGCGATCTTAGTAGCAGTGGCGCTGTACGTTACCCTTACGAACTCAGAGACAGCAACGCTCAAGCTCGGCCCAACCCTACACGTCACTACCTACGCAGGCGTTATCTATCTCGGCGTTTTTACGCTCGGCTGCGTCGCCGCATCCATGGTTGCGCTCTTCTTCGGTTTTAAGAGCTATCTGCGCGAAAGAAAGCTGCGCTCGATAGAGCGTACCCGCCAGGCTTTCTTTGAGCTCTTCGTTCAAGCACGTTGCCATATGGCTAGTACCGACTTCGGTGCGGCGCGCGATGTCTTGGAGCAGATACTGCGGCACGATACCAATAACGTGATCGCCCGAGTTGAGCTCTCCCACTGCCTTGAATCAATCGGGGATCTGAGAGAGGCGTTAAGGGTGCTCGATGAGACTAGGCATAGCAGCCGCTCAAGCTCAGAGGTGCTATTTCGTGCGGCTGAATTAAATAGAAAGCTTGGAAATAACACTGCTGCCAGCGATAATTTGGCTCTGATCGTGGAAAAGGGTCCGAACAAACGAGCCCTGGAGCTAATACGGGAGCTGTCTGAGGAGCTCGGGCGCCCAGATTCTGCGCTTGAATACCAGAATGCGCTAGAAAAGACGGGATATCGCTCTGAGGAGATGACTCAGATTAAGACGCGCCTGACCTTCGCTAATATCCTGCGCGAATCGAAGGACGAGGCTACCCTGCGCCAGGCCCTGCCACCCTTTATAAAACGTTATCCAAACTATGCTCCAGCCCTCGATCAGCTAGCCCAACTTGAAATTAACCTAGGACACCTAGATAACGCCGCCGAGCTACTTGTTAAGGCTGCCAAGGCCGCTAACGGCGATCCTGCGCGCTGGCACAAGGTCGTTGATCTATGGTTAAACGCCCCGCAGGTTGAGGTAAGATCACGCGCCGATCACGCCCTCGCTGCAGCACGTAGCGCCACGCAAAATACGCGCGGCCTGTTTCGAATTAAGTCTGAGCTTTTTGTAGCGCGTACCCTACTCGCCGTTACTCGCGCTGAGGATGCGCGCGAGGTTCTTAATTCTATTCAGACGCTAGCTGAGAAGGAGGGGGTGCAGCTCACCCCCGAGCTAATCCAGGAGCAGATACACCTAAAGGGGTTGTGCCTAAGCCGTCTTGGACTGATTAAGGAGACCGCAGAGCTGTGGCAACACTTAGTAGAGCCAGCACAGAGCAGCACCTCCAGCAAAGCTCTGCCCCTTAGCTCGCGCAGCGCCCCTTCTCCAATTCTTTCGACACCGTAGTGTTGGGGTACCCAATAGGCCAATGTCGACCCGGCATATTACTTCAGTTACTTAGGGTAATACTGTGTTGGTGAAATACTATTTATCACCTTATTCCTGTACACCAAAAGCATCTTGTGTGCGTCTACCAAAATCATCAGACGGCTCCACATGCACCAAGACCTTCGCTACTTCCGGCAATGCGGCATGAATAGCCTCTCCCACCTTGTGTGCGACCTCATGCCCATGACGAATAGTCTCGCTTGGATCGCACAAGACATCGAGATCCACAAAATAAGATAAGCCAACCTTACGTACCCCACACTTATGGGTCCCCTTAACACCGGGCACTTTGCTCGCTATCTCACGGATGGTTTTCGCGAACTCCGGATTCGGTGCAGTATCAATCAGTTCAAATAAAGCTGGGCGCATTAGCAACATTGCGTTAATTGCGATAACACCTGCGGCTACTACTGCAGCGATATCATCCGCCATCTCAAAGCCAGCTCCTCCAATAAGAGCTATCGATATGCCGATAAACGCGGCCATACTTGTGAGAGCATCCGCGCGGTGATGAAAGGCCTCTGTCTTGACAGCCATGCTTTTAAGCTCTTCACCCTTCGACTTGGTACGACGCGCAAGATACTCCTTACATACTATTACCCCAATCAGTACCGCCAACGTGAACGGCTCTGGTGCGTGATGCGGGGTAAGGATCTCTCGAACACTCGCAACCATAATAAGAACTGCCGCTCCGAGCAGCATGATAGAAACAAATACAGCCGCCAGGGGTTCAAATTTGCCGTGTCCATAGGGATGGTTCCGATCGGCAGGCTTGCCGGCCAGTCTAAGACCAACGAGAACGATAAGAGATGTAACAACATCGGAGGCAGACTCTATAGCATCTGCAATCAGCGCGTATGAGTTACCTACTACTCCCGCCACTCCTTTAATAAGTGCCAATACGCCATTAACAGCCATACCTATAAGCGCAGCACGGGCTCCCGCTTGATATCTGTCTTGGATGCTACCAGGGTGCTGTTCCTGCTTCATGTCTCCTTGTATCCGCTTTCCTAGTCCGCAAGCAACCTAGGTCATATCATTCGTACAGTAAGGACTACTGTTGCCCAGAAATCGGGTGGTGTTTGTATAAATTTAACCAGCTGTCCTCTTAGTTTTACTGGCACGTTCTTGGGTCCCCTATTATAGTGTGCTAAGGAGATCCAACTACTATGAAAAAGCCAACGTTACTCTGTATCCTCGATGGTTTCGGCCTTAACCCCAATCCGCTGGGCAACGCCGTACACTTGGCTAAAAAGCCGGTTATCAACGCGCTGCTGGCCGGCTCTCCGAACGCAACCCTTACGACTTTTGGTGAGGCTGTTGGGCTGCCTGCCGGACAGATGGGGAACTCAGAGGTTGGGCACCTTAATATCGGCGCTGGGCGCGTGATTGAGCAGTGGCTACTCAGAATTAGCCGAGCACTACAGGGCAAGTTCCTGCGCGAGTCCCCTGAGTACAACACATTCATCAAAGCTACTGAAAGCTCAAAAACTATCCACGTGATCGGGCTCTATAGTACGGGTGGAGTGCACTCGCACCTTGAGCATCTAAAACTTCTACTCGCTAGACTTACTAAGGACAACGCTTCATCTAGACTCGTGCTGCACCTGATCAGCGATGGTCGTGATGTCTCGCCCTCTGCGTTTGAGGGCGACCTTAAGGAGCTTATAGAGAGCCTTTCATCCTATCCACGTTGCTCAATCGGCTCGGTGTGTGGGCGCTTCTTTGCTATGGATCGGGATAAGCGTTGGGAGCGTGTTCAACTGGCCTACGATGCGATCGTGCTTGGCAAGGGCACCCAGACCTCTGATCTGCTTGCGTACGTAAGGGGATGCTATGCTCGTGGCGTTGGCGATGAATTTCTTGAGCCTGCTGTAACTAGCGATCATTCATTTGAAGAGGGTGATGGCCTAGTGTTCTTTAACTTCCGTGCAGACCGTATGCGCGAAATAGTTGCTGCGCTATGCGCACAGGAGTTCTCGGGTTTTGTGCGCCATACTCCACCTCCAAAGCCAGAAAACGTGCTTTGCTTTACAGAGTACGACCATACAGTGCCCCTACCCTTTCTCTTTTCTCAGCTCGATATTAAGAACCATTTAGGTGAAGTCATTGCAAACACCGGTAGAACGCAGCTACGCGTTGCAGAGACCGAGAAGTATCCTCACGTTACATATTTCTTTAACGGTGGGATCGAACAGAAATACGCCGGAGAGGCGCGCCAAATGGTGGCCTCCCCGCGTGATGTAACAACATACGATCAGAAGCCCGAGATGAGTGCGGCCGGAGTTACCGAGCTTGTCATTAACGGACTGCGCTCACAGCAGTACGACTTTATCCTAGTTAACTTTGCAAATTGCGACATGGTTGGACACACCGGTATTCTAAGCGCAGGAATTAAAGCGGTGGAGGTCGTTGATAGCTGCCTAGGCGAGATCCTCCTAGCCTTACGAGAGGTGCAGGGACAAGCGATTATTATTGCCGACCACGGCAACGCCGAGCAGATGATAAACTATGAAGATGGCACACCTCATACGGCACACACGACCTATCCGGTTCCGGTTATTCTGTTTAACTGCCCGCAGCCGCTCACGTTACGCAAGGACGGCGCTCTGTGTGATATTGCGCCAACGTTGCTTAAGATGATGGGTATTGAGCAGCCCAAGGAGATGACGGGAGTTTCCTTGTTTTAGTACGCAACTAAATTCTAGAAGCGCCGATATCCCGTGCTATGCTTCAGGAACTCCTACGTTGGCTGTACTACTGCCTTGAGGTTCTCCTGCCACGCGAGTGTCTGGTGTGCACCCGCCCTTTGAAGGGCTCCTCACTCTGTTTTCGCTGTACGCCTAAATTATCAGACTGGGGCAGCATTCAGCAGGGGCGTTGTGTTCAATGCTTTAGCCCGATCTTAACTACGCACGATACGCAGCTATATCCTGGCTACGTACCGCAGCGATGTCCCGGCTGCGTGCTACTCCCTCCCCTTATAAGACAGACCCGTTTTATCTGGGAGTACGGGGGCATTCCCCGCGATCTGATCCGTACTATGAAGTATCGCCCCAGCGTCTGGGTCGCTCGAATGTGCGGGGATCTCTTGGCTCACAATATAAAGCAGCTCTTCGGTACACAGGAGTGGGATCTTATTATCCCTGTACCATCATCACGGGCCAACTACCGCAAACGCCTCTCCTCAAGCAACACTCTCACATGAGGCACGCTTACGCAGACTGCGACAGATGTTCCAGGTCAAACGCGCAAGCGACCTGCGTGGCAAGCGCGTACTGGTGGTAGAGGATGTTATCACTACCGGAGCAACGAGCGCTGCGGCCGCGTTTGCTTTACTACAGGCCGGGGCAATCCAGGTTGATATCGTAGCGTTAGCACGCACAACCGTCTGGTCACGCTTTCGCAGAAGGTTGTTTGAGCTACTGCAACCTCCAGCATTGAAGCATTATTGAGGCGGTGCTAACGTCCGCTTATGTCTGCAACACACCACGAACAAGCCGCCCACGCCTTTCAGGAGTTCCTTAAGGCTATCGAAAAATTACGAGATCCAGAGGGCGGCTGCCCATGGGACCTCAAGCAAACTTTCGAGTCCCTTAAGCCGCACTTAATTGAAGAGGCGTATGAGATAGGAGATGCCGTTGATGAGGGCCCGGCAAAGATCTGCGAAGAGCTGGGAGATCTTCTCTCTGTCATTGCGCTCTATGCTCAGATCGGTCGCGAGAACGCTCACTTCTCCTTTGAATCCGTTATTCAGGGCATCACAGATAAGTTAATCAGACGTCATCCGCATGTATTCGGCGACACTAAGATCTCAGGCATTCAGGACGTGCTGGAGAATTGGGAGATAATTAAGCAGCGCGAGCGCGCAGAGAGCGGCACACCCAGCAGTACCACCAGCAGTGGGCTACTAGATGGACTACCACGCTCTATGCCCGCCCTATTGCGTGCGCATGAGATCGGAGAACGTTGCGCACGGGTTGGATTTGATTGGAGCTCAGCTAATGGCGTTGCCGAAAAGGTGCGGGAGGAGCTCCAGGAGTTCCTTGCGGAGCTGCCGTCAAGCTCTGAACCCAACCAGCTAGAGCAGTCACAACAGGCCCAAATAGGCGCCGAGGTCGGTGCCAAAGTTATCGAAGAGTTCGGCGATCTGCTCTTTACCCTTGCTCAACAGAGTCGCCATCTGGGCTTTAGTGCAGAGCAGTCATTAGCAGCCGCAAATGCCAAATTTATTAAGAGATTTAAGCTCCTTGAAGGCATTATAGCGTCCGAATTTAGCACTCAAAAGATGCAGGATCTCTCTGCAGAGCAGCTCCAAACAGCGTGGCAACAGGTTAAAAACACTGTTCCATAGTTTTGACTATGGCCCATTTTAGGCTATATTAGGCTCTCCTTCCAGCCTTATGGCGGAGGAGGGAGCTCATAAGAGACCACCAACGTCCTGGAGTATGCGCAGCCAAAGCTATGTATGGCAACCGGCGCTCGTACTCAGTTCCAGCTAAGCTAGGAGGCTTCAAATGCTGGTACTAACTCGTAAGGTTGGGGAAAAAATCATGATCGGGCACTCGATAGTGATTACGGTGATTGAGGTCGATAGAGGGAGGATTCGTTTGGGTATCGAGGCACCAGATTATGTGCCAATACTCAGAAAAGAGCTCCTCCCCCCTGAGACTCATGACCGCCCTGAAGATGCTTAAGTTCAGAAACGTTCGCAAGAAGCAGTGATAACTCACATTATCACTGCTGCTTGCACAGTTTTATTCTATAAATTTATTCTATAAATTTATGCGGCGGTTTTCAAAAAGGTTATCTCTTCAGATCTCCCTCCCTCCGCAACCTAAACTAACCTAAATCTCATCTCAACGACTTGTCCCCCCCTTGTTGCTGTTATAACATTCAAGCATTCAACGACGCTTGTCACGCGTATGTACAGGCGCAATCTTAGAGAAAATAAATACCTATGTTAACCGCCATGAAAACAGATCAAACAGATTACAAAGTTGCTGATATCTCGCTCGCTGATTGGGGTCGTAAAGAGATCGAGATAGCTGAGAAGGAGATGCCTGGCCTAATGGCGCTGCGTGCTGAGTACGGCAAGCAACAACCCCTTAAGGGTGCTCGCATCGCGGGTTGCCTACACATGACTATTCAGACCGCAGTTCTGATCGAGACCCTGACGGAGCTCGGCGCTGAAGTGCGTTGGTCGAGCTGCAATATCTATTCGACCCAGGACCATGCCGCAGCAGCTATTGCCGCTATAGGGGTCCCTGTATTCGCCTGGAAGGGTGAGACCCTTGCGGAGTACGACTGGTGTATTGAACAGACGTTGCACTTCGGTAGCCAGACCCCCAACATGATCTTGGATGATGGCGGAGACCTGACGATACTTATGCACGAAAAGTACCCCGATATGTTGAATGATGTAATCGGGATCTCTGAGGAGACCACCACCGGCGTTCACCGTCTCTATGAGATGTTTAGGGCCGGCAAGCTTAAGGTTCCAGCATTTAACGTTAACGACTCAGTCACTAAGGCTAAGTTTGATAACCTATACGGTTGCAGAGAGTCGCTTGTAGATGGAATTAAGCGCGCAACGGACGTTATGATCGCTGGAAAGGTAGTCGTCATAGCCGGATACGGCGATGTCGGCAAGGGTTGCGCACAATCGATGAAAGGGCTCGGAGCTCGCGTGCTAATCACCGAGATCGACCCGATCTGCGCGCTACAGGCCTCGATGGAGGGCTTCCAGGTTGTAACGATGGAAACAGCGGCTCCGATCGCAGATATCTTTGTTACCGCAACGGGTAACATCGACATTATCGCCGAGAGACACTTTAAGGCCATGAAGGGCGAGGCCATTCTGTGCAACATCGGACACTTCGATAACGAGATTGATATCTCGTGGCTTGAGAAGAACTCCAAGGAGCTAAACATTAAGCCGCAGGTTGATAAGTTCGTGTTCCCTGATGGGCGCGCGCTGATCGTTCTCGCTCGTGGTCGTCTCGTAAACCTTGGTTGCGGCACCGGTCACCCTAGTTTCGTAATGTCGACCTCATTTACGAACCAGGTCCTTGCTCAGATCGAGCTCTACACCAAGAAGGGCCAGTACCCAGTTGGGGTTCACGTTCTTCCGAAGGTGCTCGATGAGAAGGTTGCTCGTCTACACATCAAGAAGCTTGGCGTTGACCTAACGGAGCTGACCGATGCGCAGGCTAAGTACCTCAACATTAATAAGCAGGGACCACTAAAGCCGGAGCACTATCGGTACTAAAGAATACAGAGCTCTCTAATTCAGAGATCTCTAATAAAGAGCAGCCGGGGCAGTCGTCCCGGCTGCTTTTTTTATTAGTAGCTATTCACTTATTCTAGAGAGGCTCTAGGGCGCAAGAGATTGAGGCTAGGGAATCCACAGAGCTGTGCTAGGGCCTGTACCTCAATACGAAGCCCCTTCCAGGCCGTAGCGGTATTAGGAGCTGTACTTGCAGATTCCAGTAAGAGCGCAACCGTTACGCCCTGCATTCTGTTCGTATGTTGAGCAAGTAGCAGGGCCTGGGCCATACCCTTAAATGGGGTCTGGTCTATATTCACGATCGAAAATATACGGTCCCATACCGCCTCTTGCTTGCGCGCCTCAAACTCAAGTTGCTCGGGAAGCTTTCGATCTGGTGCGTACATGCACACCAGATGGATCCATGAAAGCTCGCAGCTTAGTAGCGCCTCATCGATAGCGGATCGGTTCTCGTTAAGATCGCTAGGTAGGGGTGGCAACTGCCAGCCCTTTAGTAACGCTGGTAGCGCTTTTATACTAGCTAAAGATGTCGAAGAGATCTCTCCTTTTTCCTTACCATACACCCGATAAAGCACTGCGAGAGAGAGCTCCCTGAGGCCCTGCAGGCTCTCTCCAAGGGTTGTATCGGCTAAAACGATTGGGAAACGTTGTCGTGCTATGCTGCGCTCTTGAGCCACAGGCAGAGCTCGTGTAAGCCCCTCGCGGGTCCATCCCAGGGTACTTTGCAGCGCCTCGGTTGTAGGGTAGGTGGTGGGAGATCGTCCGGTCTGTTTTGTGAGGGCCTCGTAATGGGAGCTTAAGTTACCGAGCAGCTGGTACGGCCTGCCGAGTAACACCGTCTGCCGAAACTCTTCAGAGCGGCGCTTTTTTAGTGTGCCAAGGGTTTTAAAAAGCTCCTTAGAGCTTAGCGGGGTGCCCCTCTCTATAAGCTCCTCAAGCACCTCCTGTTGCATCGGCCCTCTTCCAAAACGGATCCTAAGATCGGAGATCGTTTCGGACACCACCAGCTGCGTTGCTGATTTAAGGCAGTTCTCATGCGTTAAAGTTATTCCTAGGCGCGATACCCGGCGATGCAACGAGTCCTCCCTGATCCAGGCTAGCGGAAGATCCTTGAGCAATCCCTCTCTTAATTCTGTAAATGTTGGCAGGCGCGCATGTTGCTTTTCAAACCGCTCGCAATTGGCCTTTATATCGGAATCATAGATACCTGAGGGCTTCGTCTCTGTCAGAATCACTCGTGTACCCTTAGCCCTACCGTTCATCCTTTGAATACGGGCCCAGACGGCATCTGTCGAGGTGTTCCTAAGGGAGCTGTCATTGAAGGCCTTGGTTAGCTCCTTAATAGTAGGAGCACGTTCGATTGCTACCTTAAGTTTCTTATAACATCTTCTAATAATATCCGGCGCAGGATCGGAGTAGGCAGCCAGCTTTATTCCAACCTTTTCTGGGCAGTTAAGCATTCGATACTCAAGGGCCCGCGCAGAGAGCCTTAATCCGGCCCTCTTTAGAAAATGCGATACATCCTCAGATGCAGGAGCTCGGCGCACCCCTTGGCTCTTTAGAAGCACAGCAGCCTCGTTATACGCTTTGCTGATATCTCTCCACGTAACGGGGAGCCTGCATCTCGACAACCTAAAGGCTCGTTGCGAGCCCTCTGAAGAGCTCTGTCGTAGATCCCTCAGTATATTATCAAGGGAGGGTTTTGTTATTTTTACGTTCTTTGATCTAAGTAGATTAGTTAATTCTCTTCGCGTTGGCGCTTGGTTGTATACGCCTAGCAACTCTAGGAACGCAGCTTGAACCTCTCCGCGAAACTTGAAAAATGGACGGTCCTCCGTCAACGTAATATGGTTGGCTGGATCAGCGAGCCGTTTGTTAATATTGCGTACTATCTGTTGCAAGCGACTGGCTGAGAGCATTCCAAGCGCAGTTGTGCAAAGGGCACCTCGCAGCTCCGAGACCGTGGGAGATCTCTCGCGCGCATTATGTTCGAGGCAGATCGCTTCGAGCAGCGTGCGCTCCTGCTCCGTGCGACTCTGTGCTAGGGCCGGATTGTAAATCGCGCTGCCTGCAATTGGCATTTTATTGAGCTGTGGTTGACACACCTCAGGAGGTTGCGGGTCCCTCGTATCAAGCTGCGAATGTGCGTTAGAATGAGTCATGAATCCCTAAATCTGCCGTCGATCTTTAGGTGAGCATACTAAACAGAGCGCTAATTAACTGCAATTATCCCACCCTCTGGGGCCTGCTAATCGTACTCAGGGTGTATGAATCTGTCTGAATCTGTTAAGGCTACGGATAAAACTCAGGCTCCTGCCAGGTCGGCTTGTAATAGATCGTTTAACCCATCAAAGGAGCCGTTGGACATAACGCAGATAACATCTAGCGGCTGTGTTTGAGTTGGATCAAGCTTTATTTCGCTCCACAGCTGCGCTCGTATCGCTCCTACATCATCCAGACATACAGAGGAGACCCCTGATGCTGTGACTGCAGCACTAAGCAGCGCAACGTCGATCAGATCGCTCTCGGCATCTATAGTGCGCGCAGTAACGTTCTTAAAAATTACCCGATCCGCACACTTAAATGCCTTAATGTAATCGTCTTGAAAAACCTTACGACGACTCGTGTTTGAGCGCGGCTCAAATACAGCCCAGATGCGTGCTTCAGGAAAGGCTTCACGCACAGCTTCTACCGTCTGTTGCACCGCCGTTGGATGATGCGCGAAGTCCTCCATCAGAACTACTCCGTCCTTAGCAAGGCGCACCTCCTGTCTCCGTTTTACTGTGTGAAAGGTGCTTAAGAACTCGCAGCTCTTTTCCGTCTCAAGTCCGATCGTATGAGATACGATAAGTGCTGCTAGGGCGTTGCGAGCGTTGTAGCTTCCTACCATCGGGAGGAAGAAACTCAGATCACCTAGCCCTGGTCCACGAACTGAAATGTTCTGCGACATGCCCACCGGCTCACGCGCGGTAATCACGTAATCAGCCTCCGGATCCTCTCCAAATGTAACGATGCGGCATGCTGCTGCCTTCTTCCAGTCCGCTACGAGTCGTTTAACGCATACAAAGTCGGTACAGCAGATGGCGGTACCTGAAGCCTTTAATCCAGTAACAAGTTTTGTGAACTCAGCTTCAATTGCTTCTATATTGGGGTAGATATCAGCATGGTCGTACTCAATTGCGTTTATAACGGCGGTATCTGGGGTATAAAACGAGAACTTTGGCACCTTGGCAAAGAACGCACTATCGTACTCATCCCCTTCAACCACCGAAAAATCACCCCGGCCTACGGCCAAGCTATTAGGAAGCCCGGGGGCGATACCCCCAATAAAGTACGACGGGTCTATTTCGTGTTGTACGAGCAGGGCGGCGATCATGGCGCTTGTTGTCGACTTTCCATGTGTGCCGGTAACTACGATTGAGTGCTTACCTGAGATAGCCACCTCCTGCAGAATCTTGGGAAAGCAGGTGTAGGGCAGATTGTGTTGCTCAATTACATCAACCTCGAGATTTCCGTAACTAATTGCGTTACCGATTACAACTAGCGCTGCATCAAGGGGCACGTTATGAGCGGCATAGCCAGTTTTGATCTGCACCTTTGAGCGCCCAAGCAGGCTCTTCATCGGCTCATAAAACTCCTTATCGCTCCCGGATACCTGATATCCCCGTTCTGTTAACACAACAGCTAGCTGTGCCATCGCAACGCCGCATACACCGATGACATGAATCTTTGCACCGTGCGTAAGTGATGAGAGGCTAGTTGTTTGTGCACTTGAGAAAAAATCTTTCGGCATAGTTGCAATCTAATTAAATAGTGTCGGAAAGAGTAGTCGAAAACGGGGGATCTGAGCGACGAACAGAGATCCATCCCTGCGGCGAAATATGTAGCTACCCTTCATCGCTCCGATCGGATCACGAATAACTGTGCTACTTGTGTACTCAAAGCGTGTACCAGGCTTTAAGGTTGGCTGCACCCCTATCACTCCCGGACCGGTGACCTCACCAATCTGCTCATCAGCAGACTCTATTACCCAGTGCCGCTCCATAAGCTGCACCGTCTCTCCTGAGTTGTTTTCGATATGAACCGTATAAGCAAAGACAAACACCCCATCCTCTATCCTTGAGTCCTCTGGAATAGGGGTAGGCTCGACTGAAATGGTGATGCTCGCAGTGGTCTCGGTAAATGTGCTCATTACCCGTTAGTTTATCCCAGCATCAGTCGCAAGGAAAGTAACCGCGTGCTTGGCTTATCCCATCACTCCGTGGTAGCTCAAGGGGGTGCAGAGCTATCCCCCTATTACATCAACCCTACGGCCCCTCTTTCCATATCGCTCGGAGATCGCCGCTACGGCTCTTAGCCATGAGCTTAAGAGGGCGTGGCGGCAGCTACTTCGGTCTGAACATTGGAAACGCTTTAAGGGGGGCTTTAGTTCGAATATAGCGCAGAGCCTTGCTTGCATAGACTCCATATTAGACCACTATAGTATCTCAGCCACTCTCAAGCCGGAGGTCAATCTCTCTAACCTGCGCGCGTTGTGCGAGGAGCTTATTCCGTGGCGCATCGGGCCATTTAAGTTGGGGGAGCTTGAGATCGATGCTGAGTGGCGCTCCGACATTAAATGGCGCCGTATAGCTCCACTATTACCTAAGCGCTCCGGTTTACGAATCGCGGATATCGGATGTAGTAACGGCTATTTTCTCTTTAAGCTCGCCTCGCTATATCCTGAGCTGGCATTAGGATTTGATCCGGTCGACCGCTGCTGGCTACAGTTTGCGCTGCTGCAATCTATCCTAAGGGTCCCTAATCTTGGCTTCGTTCCGGTTGGACTTTCAGCGCTGACGGCCTTTCCACGTTTCTTTGATCTGATCGTGTGCATGGGGGTCATGTACCATCAACGTGACCCGCATGCAGCCGTTCGGCAACTATTTGAGTCGTTACGTCCAGGTGGCACGGTGCTGATTGAGAGCCTCGTTATCGATCAGCCTGGATCGTTTCTGCTTTTACCCCCGGAGCGTTACGCAAAGATGAGAAACGCCTGGATAATTCCAACCGCCGATGCTCTCGCCACACTCCTTGAGCGCGCAGGTTTTAAGAACGTCTGTGTGCATCGATTTGGGCCGATTACACCAATGGAGCAAAGAAGAACCACCTGGGCCCCTTATGAAAGTCTGGCTGATTTTCTAGATCCTCACGATCATACTAAGACGATTGAAGGGCATCCTGCCCCACACAGCGCTGTTGTAACCGGCGAGGTCGGCCTCTCTAAGACGTCAGGATTCAATCCCTAGCAGGAGCTCTTCGATTGAAAGGTTGAGCGCCTTTGCAAGCTTTGAGATCGCACCGATACTGATGTTTTGCTTACCGTGCTCTACGGCGCTGATATAGGCGCGGTCTAGATCCGCGCTACCGGCGAGCTCCTGCTGGCTCAGACCTCTGAGCTTTCTGTAGTCATGTACAGAGTGTCCAAGTTTTATAAGAAATAACGCCAAGGCGTTCTCGGCGGTTAGAACTCCACTCACCTGACGAGCCATCATAACGATCTCTTGTGGATCATTTGAGAATCCATCTACTTTGATAATTGCAGCTTTTTCGGGGTGTGCGGCAAAGGCGGCACCACCAATTAGGATCTTTGGAGCTGCCTCAATCATTCTAAGTTGTGCCACAAGGTGTTGGACCGCCGGGAGGTGCTCGGCGAGTGTTGCAGAGATATAGACGAGATTGGCACCCCGTGTCTTACTGAATGCAACAAGGTGATCGGTAGGAACATCGGCTCCAAGAAAATCCACCTCCCATCCATCAACCATAAGGAGATCTGCAACCGCTTGCGCGTTAACCAGATGCTGATCACCTACTACAGCGCTGACAAGCGCTTTTAGTCCAAGCTTACGGCGTGCCTTTAACATCTCACGAAGACGCCCCATCTGACGGAGCATTATCTGTGTCGCGATCCGTTCCTGCAGAATCGTTATCTGACCACGCTGCCACAGCGCTTCGATCTCGCGCCATACAGACATTACGACCTCTAGGTAAAGCTTTGATGGGACCACACCATTCGCTAAGCCCTGGTCGATCACCTTGCAAACGCGCTCAGACTCACCCGCGAGGATTGCGTTGCTGTATACCTCTCTTAATGTTGGAAGGATCTCTTGAGCCATAAATGAACCCCATTTAATCGTAGAGCCTACTTGAAGCTGCCTACTAAAGCCCACTACCTGACAGTTGTAACATGTGTTGCATTCAAACCTTTCAATTGAATTTTATGGCGACCAATCAACATGACCAAATGGTGTTTTAATTATTATTCAATAAGTTACGACTCTTTGTGTAACATCCTGTCATTATCAGGTAATACCCCATTGTATGCATCCTCGCGCCCACTACCTAGCGATCCTTGGTTTACCTCCTGAAGCTACTGCTCAAGAGATTGCCATGGCCTATAAGGACCTGATCCGGGTCTGGCACCCCGATCGCTTCCAGCACGACAAGCGGCTACAACTTAGGGCTGAGAACGAGACCAAGAAGATTAACGATGCCATGGAGAGGATCAGGAAGCTTCCAAAAGAGACTCCTGCTAAAAAAAGGCCCCCCTGTACCGTACCCCCCTATAAGACCGAAGAGCACACAGCAAACCCCTCCGACAGGGGGTGATAGCTTCTCGAGGGTGCGTGGTCCAGCATCTTATACCCCTCCACTATTTGAACTGGCGCCCCTTATCATTCATCAACGGCTGTTGGCATCGTTTGGGCGACTTCTAATCGGGCTAGTTACCCTCTACATAAGCAACTATCTGATTGAATCTGGGCAGGAGGCTCCCCTGCAGGGAGTTTGCGGCATTATCCTTGGATTTAGCGCTACAAACATGTCGCTCTGGAATCTGACGCTGCTATGTTGCCGCCGACCATCTATCAGGGTTGATAATGTGGGCCTTTTTATTCTCGGATTTGGCAAGCTCTTCTGGCCCGATGTTCAGCGCGTTTGGGCAGAGCGCTCTGTGCAAACCATGTACCTCGCGGTGAACTTCACTACATCTTATATAGAACGACAGCCGCTACTTCTCAGAGCTATTTATAAATTAAGATCTACTGTGAAAAGATCTCACCTATTGATCCGGTTCCATGGGCTGAATTCAGACCCTATTCAGGTCGTCAACGCGATTACGCTCCAGCACGATACTAATAATATCATAATTTTAAGATACCCGTCCTCCGGACAGCACCTCATTTTTTGGTGTAACTTTATTTCACTACTCTGTCCGATCATGCTTATTGTGCGCTACGTTACCCAAGAAACCCTAGGTCCTGAAGACTACCTGCCCTACATCGGTATCTTTCTGCTGTGCCGAGTATACGTCATCGCAAAATGTGCGATCTTTTTAAAGACCAGGCACATCTAACCTACATTCAGTTGAAATACTCAGAGGTTGGGGCTATATTTCCCTGACAGTGGGCCGCCCTAGCTCAGTTGGTAGAGCACATCATTCGTAATG
>JAPLFS010000033.1 GCA_026390555.1 Pseudomonadota bacterium | reverse complement strand
TTGATAGCACTTACTGAGGTTGCTAACGCGGATTGCTATATCGTTAGAGGACATCCGCAAACCCTTTTCTGGTTTTCTGGAACAAAGCATAACCAGCCCAAGCTACTACGGTAGCGGCAACTGTATAAATACCCAAACCAACCCAATTGGGTAAATGACCCCAAATTAACACTTCGCGAGCTTGCTCAATAATAAAGGTGAGCGGGTTAGCCATGATGAATGGACGAAATTGTTCTGGGACTGCGGTCACCGGGTAAAACACTGGTGCTAAAAACATCATTACCATTATAACTATACCGATAACTTGGCCAACATCGCGCAAAAAAACGCCTAATGATGCCAATAACCACGCAAAACCAAGTGTGAGAATGACAAATGGCAACAATACTAGGGGTATAAAAACAGTTGTCAAATGCAAATATCCGCTAAATATAACAAATGCGATGAGCAACACACATAAACTGATCATGCTATGAAACAGTGCGGCAGCCATACTGATGACGGGCAAAATTTCAATTGGGAATACTACCTTTTTAACGTAGTTAACATTAGAAAGAATCAGGCTGGGAGCTCGATTAAGTACTTCAGCAAACAGCCCGTGGACTATCATGCCGACAAATAGCACAACAGCAAATAGCGCCTTACTATCTTCACCCTCAACACCCCAACGCGCCTTGAACACAACCGAGAACATAAAGGTATATACCACCAGCATAAATACTGGATTGAAAAACGACCAAGCCAAGCCCATGACCGAGCCTTTATAGCGGCCAACAACTTCGCGCTTGGTCATTTGCACAATGAGCGGACGGTTGCGCCACAGACTTTTGGCCAACGCCACGAGCGATGTGGGTTGCGCTGCATGCGGGTTAATTGTTGTTGATGCGCGGGTCATGGAAAGTGTTCCGCTGTTGTTGATCTTTTGGAGACAAGATCCGTTCTCCGTTAGCAAGCTATTTTATATCAATAGTAAGGTCATAGCAAACAATAGCTCATAAACAAATATTACCAACCTTAAAGCTAGCTCGCCTACGCCGTAGCGCCAAGATCTCTCGCACGATAATCTCTATAAATAGTAGGATAAGTGCTGCAATAACAAAGATCTGTGCCAGATCCTGCTTTGCAGAGAACTGCTTTATAAATTGGCGCAGCTCCTGAGCGCTAGAGTTAAGCCTGCCGCCACTGCGTAATGAAATCTGCTCTAGTAGCGCAAGATTTGGAGCACGGTGTGGGTGTTCCCCAAAAAGCTCTCCAGGTAACGACCAGGCGACTTCAGGCAGCCTCTGTTTGCCAATTGAGATAGTCGCCTTATAGGTACCGGCCATAGCGCTAGGCAATCTGCCCTGATAGTGCCCACGCGCCTGGGGGGCTAGGGTAAGAGCCTGTACCGTGCCCTGCGGTGTAACTAGACTTGCATTAATCCTGCCCCCCTCCTGGGGCTCATCAAAGAGAGCCAGGTCAACTACAAGCTCGCCCCCCTCTACCCACGAGCGCAGGTCAAAGCGAGTTGTTGTAGGTTTTTCAGCGCTAGGGGGCTGCGCAGATTCAACTAGCTCCGACCAGAACCCCTGTAGCTCGGACCACCGTACCCAGTTCGATGACCAGCGCCCATTTGCATCAGAGGTAAAGGCGATAGCGCGCCCCTTACCAACGCTCCATGAGGCGAGGAGTGGAAAGCTCTTGCCCGCAGCTTCCGTGACGAGCAGCTCAGTACTGGCCCCCTCCCTTGCTATCGTCTGAACAAAGCCGCGTAATGTTGGGAAGTTTCTAAGTGAGGTAGTGACTATTCCGCTCGGTCCGGTGCGCACCGGAAGTTCCGGCTCCTCTTTGATGGTCTGTTCACCGGTCGAGACCTTCACATCTGAGAGAAAGATACGGGGAAGATTGCGCGGATCTTCTGTCTGATAGAAAGATCCACCACCAATTTCGGATAACTGCGCCAGAAAGGCATCGGGAGTCTCGCTGCCCACTAGTACCGTTGAAACTGTGATCCCGAGAGTTCGCAATTGCTTAATGAGTTGCAGGTAATAAGGGCCCTGATCAGGAATCTGGCCATCGGTTAAAACTATTAGGTGCTTTCGTCCCGCATTAATGCGCGATAATCCACGACGCCCCTCCTCAAGGGCTGGATAAAGGTTGGTTCTATTAGTTGGAAAGAGTCGGCTAATTCTATCCGCCGCAGTCTGACGCACATCTCGGACCTTAGAGATCGGCAGAGCGATAAAGGCGACCTCCTCAAAACCGATAACTCCAACGTAGTCATCATCTTTTAAGATCCGAACAACCTCGAGCGCGGCAGTTTTAGCGAATTCAAGCCGATTGTCCTGCGCCATGCTGCGCGATTTGTCGATTACGAGCTGCACGGCAACGTTAAGCCGTTTTTTTTCAGTATGCGGAGGAACTAAGAGCACAGGGAGCTGCGCCTCTATATGAGAGCCGATATAGCCCCCAAGCCCAAAGCTCCTATCGCCCCCCACCATTACAAGCCCCCCACCCTCTTTGATAAACTCAGGTAAGGCCCGCATAAATTGCTCTGGGATAGCAGCAGCGGGAACATTATTTAGGATAACGACGCGGTAATCAGCAGGGGCCCCAAGGGCGCCAGGCGCTATAGTCGCGCCTTGCAACACCTCAGAGCGGAGCTGATAGGCTTGGTTCGTTAGAATAGTGGAGAGAAGGCGATCGTCGTCACGTGAGCCGGAAAGCAGGAGCACCTTGTTGCGCTTCTCAGAGGTAAGCCACGCCGTGCGGGTCATCGAGTGCGGCCCCGTTCCGTCCTGCCAGGAGAGGGTCGCTGTTACGCTGTGCAGCCCCTCAAGCTTGGAATCACTCTCGGTTGTTACCAGGAGATCCTCTCCTGGTTTAATCTCCACCCCGTTACTAAAAACTACGGAATCACCGTGCAGAACTTGAAGCTCTCCGCGCTGTGCAGTTAAAGCTGAATTGGTAAGGGCAACCCGAATCTCGGCGCTCTTTTGCGCCTGCACCGTAAGGGGGACAGAGAGTTGAGAGATCTGAAGGGAGCTGTCCTCTGATTCGCCAAGAGCCGTTAGGGGAAAGACCTTCGTTGTTGTTAGAGTTGATAACGCACTCGCGGCGCTCCCCGCTGTTTCATACCCATCAGATAATAACAGCGCTACAGAGGGCGAGCGATCGCCTAGTGTTCTAAGTGCGGCACCTAGATCTGTTGCTCCAATATCGAGCCGCTCCCATCCGCTACGCAGCTCTAAATAGCTTTGGGTTGCGGGGCCCTGCCAAGATGAAGATACAGAACCACCGAAAGGGATTACGGTAAGGGGGATCCCTAACTCCTGGCCAAGAGCGCGCGCTTTTTTAAGTAGCTCCTCGCCCTGTTGCGGCGAGACACTTGAGGAGATATCAACCAAGGTAGTGAGGCCCTCAACACCACGCTCGGTAGTTAAAAATGGCCCAGCAGTCGCTACGATTATGGAACTTAAAACCAGTAGGCGTAACAAGCCTATCGTTAGAGACTCTATAGTTCTTGAGCCCCTTGCTCGTAAGGTAAACAGCATACCTAAAGCAAAGATCGGAATAATTCCAAGTAGTATCGGGTACTCAAAGTTCACCTAGCCCTCCAATTACTACTACGCTTAATTCGAATAGCGATATCTATAAGGAGTACGAGTAGAGCTAGCAGTGCTAACCAGGAGGCGAGCGCAAGTGGAGCACGTTGTTTAAGAGATGCCCCTTGAGTAGTGGCTTCAATTGAGATCGTTTGCGCTCTTGCGAGGTCTGATTCCTGATCGGAGAAGAGATTAAAGGCCAAAAACTTACGGGTGCTATCTTTTTCACTTAGGTAGCTAACGACTCCAGGCGTATTAATCATTACCACGTTAGAATCAGTCAGTAAGGGCGCGGCCGATAGCGGCATAACAGATCGAAGCTCCTTAGCCCCGCTTGGAAAGATAGATCTACCGAGATTAATAGCGCCAAGTGGGGTAGCGCTATTAAAAAGCCACTTAAAGGCGTTTAGCGTTAAAACGGTTATCGTAGGAGTGCTGAGCCCCTCAAAGGGAAAGATCTCAAAACCTGTCACTAGGTAGCGAAAGCCCCCTGATTCCCCTGCACACGCTAGCGCCCCTGAGGAGGAGAGGATAATCGACAACGAAGATTCCGGACACCGGAGTGCTGCGGCTCGCTCAATTGAAAGGAGGGTGGGATTAACGTAGCGCAGCAATGGATGAGATTGAATCCAACGCGTGATCGGAGGAGCTGTAAGTATTTGAGGCGCTACTGCGCCCCCCCAGGGCAGTGCGCCTACTGGTGGAGAGATAACGAGGCTAGGCGCCTGCATCTCAGAGCTCGCAGTGGTACGGTGAAAGATAGTCGGCACCGTTTTATTAAAGTTCGTAGCCTGTGCTGATTCTATTCGCTGAAACTGAAACCCTTTAAGTTCTGTCAGCCCAAGCTCCTGCAGAGAGAGGGGGCTAACGATCTGAATAGCAGGGGCGTTATCGGCGCGCGCGATCCAGCCCTCGTTATCAATCTGGAGAGCCTCTCGCTTAGTATCATCTCCGTACGAGCTAATGCGACAGAACGCCCAAGTAGGATCTATAGGACCTATCTGACTTGAGTTGGCAGTAACAGGGGAAAGTTTAATTGAGATAGGAGCAGGCGCTGAGAGCTCCGCACCATCTGCCGAGAAGCAGGATGCAGCGACCTGTATAGAGATCTCCGCTGGCGCTAGCGAGGAGAGCTCTATCGTAATTGTCTGATCGGTATTAGCCGAGAGTGAGCGTATCCAGATATTGCGCTCCGTTAAGGGGTTCGTTGGGATAGTTGTAACCCGTAGGCCAGCTGGTACGCTTTGATCCTTTAGGGTTCTGTCGCTATAGAGCCAGATCTTATCGAAGGAGCCTTGTGAGAGGAGCGATCTAATCTGAGCATTTAGATTGTCCTCTAAATAAGTTGGTTTAAGGGAGTTGATAGCCCACACTGCTACAGGAGCGCTAATTAGGGGCTCCGAGGCCGGCAGAAGTTCAGAGGCCGCTCCGTATACTGAGAAACGCCCCTCTACAAGAAACTGCGAGACATCAGCGCTTGCAATACGCTGGGCCGTTTCGAGTCTAGTTTGACCAGCTTCATTAATGGCCCCCATACTAAGGGAGGTATCGATAACTACGGCGATACGCTGGCGTGAGTCTGTAGCAAGGAGCCCCGCAGCCGCCAAAGAGAGCAGCGAAAGTGCCGCCAACTCAAGCCAAAACTGTAGTGGCGGAACGAATGTTTTTCGCGCGCTTAATCGTTGCGGTAGATTCCTGATTAGAAAAAGGGTTGAGATCACTAGATCGTGCGCGGTTCCCCGCGCACGAAAGATATAGATGAGTAGCGAGGCAGCGAGGGGAATTCCCACTAGAAACCAGGGCGCGGCTGCTCCTAATGTCACCCCAAGTACAGAGATCATATAAATAGCCCCATACGGGTAATTGTATCGGTAGCGCCGTGGTGTGGATCGGAGCTGGCAACGGTCGAAACGAACTGCATCTGATTAGAGAGGCAGTGCTCACGGATGCGCCTGTTGTGCTGAGTGATTAGGTGCTGATAGTGATTGCGAGCTTCCGAATCAAGCATAACACCTAACTGCTCCCCCGTTTCACTATCGGTAACGGATATTGCGGCAGATTCTGGAGCAGGGTTTAGATCCGATGCGTGTAGTACCTGCACAGCGTGCAGCTCCATATTACGGGCCCTGAAGCTAGCAAGGAGTAAAGCAACCTGCTCAAGTGGATAGAGAAAATCTGAGATAAAGAGGCAGATTCCTGGAAATGAGACACGCGCCGCCGCCCTGCGGGCCTCCTCGAGCAGATTTAGAGTACGAGGCTCAGATGAAATTATGGACTCACCAGATTTAGTAAGAAAGGAGCTCAGGGGATAAAAGGCCTTGGCACCCCAGTAGCGCGGGCTATGCGCGCCCCCTAACACTGAGATCGTAACGGGGTCCTGATTTGCAAGCGCAATATAAGAGGTAAAGGCCGCTATATATGTAGCAAGCTCCCACTTCTGCCTAAGCGCTGGGTGTGTGAGCGATCGTGAACCATCGATTACTATATGGAGCGCTACGTTCTCCTCTTCGAGATATCTTTTTACAAGTAACTTGTCGCTACGAGCGAAGAGGTTCCAGTCTATGTAACGGGGATTATCTCCGGCCTCGTAGTTTCTATATTCTGCGAACTCAACACCGTGACCCCGTCGCTGTGAGCGATGAGAGCCCTGTCTGATGCCGAAGGAGGCACGCCGAGTACGGAGAGCCATAGCGCCTAAGAGTCGGAGGGTTTCAGGAGAGAGCTGCATACCGAGCGATCCTACTTAGCGTTACGGACCTCCTCAATTAGGTCGTCGGTAGAGATGCCATCGGCCTCTGCCTGAAAATTAAGGATAATGCGGTGACGGAGCGCAGATTTGATAACGCTTCGAATATCCTCAAAGGAGAGGTTAATACGGTGATCAAGGAGAGCGTGAACCTTTGCTGTAAGTACAACCGCCTGTGCTCCACGTGGCCCAGGACCAAAGCGCACATACTGACGGACCTTAGGTGTTGCAAATTCAGAGCCCGGAGTAAGTGCAGCGATAAGGCGCACGATCACCTCCTGCATCGGATCTGAGACAACAACGTGACGCACCATGCTTTGCATCGAGGTGATATAATTTACGGCCTCCTCAGGCGGAAAGATCGGCTGAGCGGTGCTGACGTTAGTGCCGGTTGTGCGCGAGAGGATCTCTTTAAGCTCCTTGGAAGATGGAGATGGCACCACAATCTTAACCAGGAATCGATCCAGCTGAGCCTCTGGCAGGGGGTAGGTTCCCTCTAACTCTATAGGGTTCTGCGTGGCGAGCACAAAGAACGGTTGCGGCAGCGGATAGGTCTGATCGAGAACGGTTACCTGGCGCTCCTCCATCGCCTCTAGCAGAGAGCTCTGTGTCTTCGGTGTTGCTCGATTAATCTCATCTGCTAGCACTATGTTTGCAAAGAGCGGACCCTGTCTAAAGACAAAACGGCGTTGCCCGTTACCATCCTCCGTTAGGATCTGGGTGCCGGTAACATCTGAGGGCATTAGATCAGGGGTGAACTGAACACGCTTAAAGGAGAGCCCAAGGACATTTGAGAGCGATTTTACTAGTAGGGTTTTGCCGAGCCCCGGCACCCCCTCCAGTAATACATGCCCCCTAGCGCAGATGGCCACCATGGTGCCCCTAACGACATCCTGCATCCCTACGATCGTTTTTCCGACCTCCTGCTCAATGCGCGCAAAGGTTGATTTAAAGTCGACTATCGCACGCTCAAGGGCGGCTGCATCACGGATATCTAATTCTTTCATAGTATGCGAGGATTTATAGGCTCAAACCAATCTAATCTACAGCGACACCGCGGGTGCCGCAACGGTGGTCTAGCGATCTGCGGGGTCATGTTATATATTTGCCAATTATTCAATTTCCATTTACCGAAGAGGCATTACAATATGATTAGAGTGGCAAATGGAGAGGATGTCCACCAGATTGCTGAGACTCATGTCGCATCTTGGAGGACAACTTATATTGGACAGGTTCCCCAATCTTACTTAGATGAACTTTCGGTGCCAAAGAGAGAAGCGGCCTGGACCGAGGCGCTTGCTATGCCAGATCATCGCGTGTTGGTGGCTGAGATTGATAAAAAAATTGTAGGATTCTCTAGTTTTGGGCCTTCGCGTGATCTTGATGCGTCACCGGGGATTGGCGAGCTTTATACAATTTACCTAATTGAAGCACACAAGGGACAAGGTCTGGGTAAAGAGCTCTGGGATCAGACCCGTGATTTGATGCAGCAGCTTGGCTACACCGAGGCAACTCTTTGGGTTCTAAGCACTAACAAACAGGCGCGTGATTTCTACCAAAAAGTTGGATTTGTATTAGACGGCAAAGAGAAAAAAGATACGATTGGTGGACAGGAGGTCAATGAGTTGAGGTATAGACTAACGGAGTTTTTAGGGAGGCTATTATAAAAAAGTTATTGTTTGTATTACTGCTCAGTATCGTTGGGTGCCATATGCTAAAACCGTCAGCTCCGCAACTAGAAGGTGCCTATGCCGCCAAGGGGACAAATTCCAATGGTTCGTCCTACGAGGGGCTGGTCGTCATTCGAAAACATAGCGACGGGCTGTATATGGTCAAATGGCAAATTGGACCCACAAACTACTCTGGTATTGGGGAGTTAAAGGGTGACACTTTAAGTGTTGATTGGGGATCGGGGTCGCCCGTTATTTACCACCTCGAACCCGATGGAAGCCTAAAAGGCACTTGGGATAAGGGCGCGGCCACCGAAAATTTAACGCCGTAAGTTACGAACATTTTTTCAACGAATATAGATCGTAACGCATATAATGCGACATTGCATTACGACCTGTTTGTTGTTTTGCAGCGCCTCCGCGCAGCGCTATAGCGCTTAACGAATGAAATATTGATCATTGGTACGGGGTTGCTTTCTAGGCCCCCACATGAATTAGTAGTGGGAAAAATCGAGTAAAAAAACACTACTGCGCGCTTATATCAATTGGACCTGAAATAATTGCATCAACAATTGGAATATCTTGCGTGCGATCAAAATTAATGATTTGCATGTTGAGTGACTACCAAACAGCCCATTCTTATAGCGTTGCCTGTTTCCTTGATGTCACCAACGTATATGCGAGCCCCTGGAATACGATCTGCTGACTTGATTAAAGCATTAAACTCTTTTCTTGTTTTCGCATGAATATGAACTACTCCTGAAACTGGATATGGTGTGCCCTCAGCCCAATCGTAATCGATTAGATGCACCCAATGACCATCATATTCTGTCCGAATCTGATCCCAATTAAGTTTTTTCATAAGCCCACCCCTGTCTGATTGAAGCCATTAGAAATTTTAAGAACGGGTTCGATTTATCTAGCATTGGTAAGGGGTTACCTTGTATCCCCTGCCCCCAGAGCTTAGTTAGTGGTAAATAGTTACGTAATATCTTTGAGGCGATTCCAAAGGTCGCTGATAGCAACTACTGCGGTATCTTTAAAGGACATACCACTATAGGCAGTTACCACCCACCTATCCACAATCGTCAGACCCAAGGAGTCAACGAGCTCCCTTTGTTTTTTAGACCAGTCTTCCGGTGTTGTTTTAATCTCAATTGCAAGATAGCGCTGATTGCCTAGATTAACGAGTAGATCTATCTCTACTTTCTCCTTTGAACGCACGAAATAGAGGGTTGGCTTGCTGCCCCGATTCAAAAAGAATCGGACGACCTCTCCTATGACCATATTTTCAAAGAGGTGTCCAAATTGAGGACTATTCAGAATCGGCTCTGGAGCTTGCCATCCCTGTAGGCATACGGCGAGACCGACGTCATAGAAGTAGTACTTAGGAGCCTTGGTCAGTCGTTTATTTAGGTTGGTATAGTAAGCTGGTAACTGGAATGCCACCGCATTGGTCACAAGCAGGGACACCCATGATTGAACGGTCGTAGCGTCAACGCCGGCTACCGTGGCTATGTCTGAAGCCACAAAAAGCTGTCCGATTCTTCCGGCAAGGAGGTGCAGCACTTTCAGGAAGGCGGCACGCCTCTCAATGCCTGCGGCCGCCACGATGTCCCTCTCGATGTATGTTGACACGAGATCATTGAGGTAGCGAGTCACATCAAGATGCGGTGATATATACAGTTCTGGCCATCCTGCTCTCATGAGATACGTACCAAGCGACCATCGTTCTCCGAGCTCGTGAATGGAGAGGGTGTTGAGATCAAAATAACTTGCTCGACCAGCGAGAGACTCGCCAACCTCACGATACATGAGCGTCTGATTCGACCCTGTAAGCCAAACATCGGGCATCTCCCCGCATCCCGATATGCGTGCTTCGTCGACCCGTCGCTTGAGCTCGGGAAACAGGGCCGGAGCAAGCGGGGCCTCGTCTAGAATTACCTTGCTGGGGAGTTGATCAAGGAAGAATCTTGGATCTTCTTGCGCACGAAGACGAGTAACCGCATCGTCGAGATAGACGAGGGAGTGGGTTCCAAGTTTTGCCAGCAATGACGTCTTCCCGACCTGTCTGGGGCCCCGTAAGACTTTTATTGGTAAGGCGATATTTGATATTGCACTAAGCGATAAATCTCTTTTAATCCACATGGTTGACTGTATACGACTCAGACCCTAGATTAGTCAAGTTGTTTCTAGGGCTCCCCGCTCGGCAATCACCGCGCAGCGCTAAGGCAATGCCGTTACCATATAAGTTTCAAGCAGTTAAGGGTTGCTTTGCATATTAGGAATTAGCTGCTTTTACAGCTCTTCAGAGGCGTTGATGGGTTATCTCAGTACTACAAGGTGGGTGAGAATTAGTAGTGGGAATTTAGTAGTGGAGCTTCTACGGCCCCTTTAAAATATCGCTGTACTCCAGCGGAATCGGCTGCTCGCCCCGCTGCAGTGAGCCCTTAGGTTTGGCCAGCGGCAGATCCTCGATAGTGGTCTTCGCTTGCGCAGGCTCTAGGTTCTTTTCAAGGTTAGAGCTCTCGTCAGTAAAGCGCTCATCAATCGCCTCCTTAAGCGATCCGATCGGAGCCTCTTTAAAGCCCTGATTAGATCCCAGTCCAGCGCTCCCTGCACCGTCAGAGAGGCCCCCCGTCTGCGCAGGAGCATCTCTGTCGGGAAGAGCGGAGCGCTCCCCGTTGCTATCCTGCTCCCCCTGCTCTTCGTTTTCGGTTTTTTCGGAGGGCTTTTGCTTTGCTTTATCAGAGCCGCCACTATCAGAGTTTTCCTTATTCTGCTTTGAATCGGAGTTGCTGTTTTCGCTCTTTTCGGGGTCGCTCTTGCTAGGCTCTTTAGCTGCACCCTTGCCAGCTCCCTTGGAGTCTGCGCCCTGTGCGCCTGCTTGCGAGCCAGACTGTGACTGTGACGGTGACTGTGACGGTGACTGTGGCTTTGATTGTGGTTGTGGGCCCTTTTCGGCACCAGTCCCTTCCTGCCCTTGCCCCTGTTGTTTCACCCCCTGCTCTACTTCGTTTAGCGCAGCCTCTAATTGTTGTAGGCTAGAAGATTGAGAACCGGAGGCGCTTGAACCGCCCTGCGCACCCTGTTGGCCTGCAGAGCCCTGCTTCTCTCGATCCTGCTTCTCTTGGCCCTGCTTTCCTGTGGCGCCAGAGGCTTCGGCGCTACCTGAGTTATCGCTGCTCGAATCAGAGTCAGAACTTTTCCCAGAGCCCTGACCCTTACCATCACCACTGCCCACACCCTTTCCTTCACCGCCTTTTCCTTTCCCTTCGCCCTCACCAGCGCCCTTTCCACTACCCTGCCCATCTCCGTCACCCTGCTGGCCCCCCTGCTCTTTAGCGCTGGGATCTTTATCCGCAGCAGATTCACCCTGATCCGACCCGCCCTGCTGCTTCTGCTCCCCCGCTTGCTCCTGTTGCTCTGAGCCCTGTTGTGATGGGTTATCGCCGGACTCCTCCTTCTCAGCCCCTTGGCCGGAGCCGGATTGCTCCTTTGCGGACTGCTCTTCTTTCCCCTGCTCTTTCTTTTTCTGCTCTTCTTCTTTCTGTTCTTGCGCGCCCGGCTTCTGCTTCTCTTTCCCCTGCTGCTTCTCTTCCTGTGGCTCCTGCTTTTTTTGTTCGTGAGGCCCTGGTGTTGGAGGCACCGGTATCGGGGTCGCCTGCGCCTGCTTCTGCGTGGGCTCCTGAGGATACTCCCGTGTCCCCTTTGATCCCTGAACTGTACGCTCGCCCAGACTCTTGCCTCTCTCTGATTCGGCCAGGGCCTGCTCCAGCTCCTTACGAGCACCATTAAGCTCCATATTTATCTGCGAGCTTCCTAGCGGTGTATCTTTAATAGCCTCAGCCAGCGCTAGCGCCTGAGCCCGTAGCGGTTCTGGAATGGTAGGATCTGCGGCGAGTATACTTTCAATCTTTGCGGCCAGCGCTAGAAGCTTCGGTTGAGGGCGAAATACAAAGAGTAGGATTGCAGATAAAGTTAGTAGTAGCGCCGTAATGAGGGCGCAGCGCTCACTCCCAGATAGTTTAAATGGGGCTATCTGTGCCGGGTGCGTGCCCTCAGCTAAGATCTCTGAGAGTTGCTGCGAGATAAAGACTGAGCGCGCAGTATCAATAGGATCAAGCGAGGATCGTAGAGAGAGTAATGCGCTGAACCTCTCCTTGGTAGGTAACGCCGCATCAACTAGGATTGCGGCCTCCTCAGGAGAAACCGCCCAGGGGCGCACGCCAGCCCTTATTAGATAGAGCGCGAACGTCCCGAGCAGCAGGAGAGCAGAAAACGCGCACCACCACGGATACCAGCTGTGCAGGATGCCGATAGTTACGAGGCTCGCTATAATGGTAAAGATCAGAATCGCAAGAGAGGCACGGCGATTTTGAAGCTCCTTACCTTGAACTGCCGCTAGTAGTGATTCAATGCTACTCGACATATAGGTAGCTATGGAAAGATCGGCGTTGTTTCTGCTGGCGGAGTATCAGTATCATTATCACCGCGCTGAAATTTATTTACGGCGTTATTATGCTGATCAAGATCTTCAGAGAAGATATGACGTCCAGCGCCATTACCGACGAAGTAGAGGTAGTTCGTTTGCGCCGGATAGAGTGCTGCTTTTATGGCAGAGATACCTGGGTTTGCTATCGGACCGGGCGGGAGCCCTCGAATTAGATAGGTATTATAAGGTGTAAACCTCTGTAGGTCGTTCTTTGTGATGTTTCCATTAAAGTTAACGATCCCATAGATAACGGTCGGATCGGCCTGTAGTCGCATGTTGCGGTTGAGTCGATTGTGAAAGACAGAGGAGATGATGGGCTGCTCCTCAAAGTTGCCGGACTCCTTCTCAATAATCGAAGCTAGGGTAAGGATCTCGTGCTTCGACATCTTGAGCGTTACTGCCTGCTGAGCCCACTCCGCCTGCCAGGCTTTATTAAACTGCTCGCGCATCGTGGTGATGACTTTATTTGCCGGCGTATTACGCGGGAACTGATAGGTTTCGGGAAAAAGGTAGCCCTCGAAGGAGTTCGCCTGAATGCCCAGCTCGCTAAGCAGAGCCTGGTTCTGAAGGGCTTGATCAAAGAGTAGCTGCGAGACGATTCCGGACTGCTCTAACAGTGGGCCGATCTCAGAGACCCGCGCACCCTCCTTGATAGTGACCCTGTGTAGGACCATCTCTCCATTGACCATCTTATCTAGGATCTGCTCGGCGCTCATCGCCGCTGAAAGCTGATACTCACCGGCCTTGATAGAGGTATCCTTGCTTTGAATGCGGGCGATAATTCGTAGCGACCAACTGCTGCGGATAAGGTACTGCTGCTCTAGCTCCTTAGCGATCTCACGCAGGCTTTTATGCTCGGCAACGCTAAAGAGCGTGGTTTGGGTCTGTGCGGGGTTAAAGGGCTCAGTGAGGTAATGCTCAAGCCCACGGAAGGTCAGAGCAATGGAGGCCAGGGGCAGAAAGAGATAGAGGAATGTAAGGATAAGTTTTCGAATCACGAGAATTCCCTAACTACTAGAATTTAATTCGAAGTAACGCTCCAGGATCAAACACGCCGCAAATGCATCAATGTGCTGCTCTCCCCTAGATACCTGAGAGAGCCGCTCCGTAGCCTCCAGGGATGAGAAGGCCTCATCTACGTATACAATCTCAATCTTTACCCTTTTAGCAATACGACGAACGAAGCCCTCAACCATGTTACAGGCTGGGGTACGCTCTCCGCTCGCTCCAAGGGGAAGCCCAACCACAAGTAACGAGGCGGACCTGTTTTCAATCTCAGCGAGGAGCGCCTTTTCAGCTCCGTACTTAGCCCTAAGGTAGACCCCGACCGGAAATGGAATCCTGACCGTACCGTCAGCCACAGCGATCCCCACCCGTATCGTTCCAACATCCACCCCAAGGATAACCATGCCTAACTATTTGCCCCAGTATAAACTTGTCGTCCCCTGTTAGGAGAAAGGATAAAGGATAGGAAGATCGATTCACTTTTGGCAAGTATTTGCTTCAAGGTGCAGAGTGGTTCCCGTGAGGATTTTGTAGGGCTTGGCCCTAACCGCAGCACCTCTAGGGTGGTTCTGGTGCAGGTTGTGTGAGGGAATATGGTGTAAGTCGCCAAAAAAGGAGCAATAGAGAAGATTCTGCTTTAAAGTAGTAAATCCAAAATGATATAATAGCGGTTCATTCATTTTTGGGCACTAGCTGCGTACCGTGGAATTCAAGGAAGTCTCTAAATTAACAGCAGGAAACAAGGTTGCCATCGTGTCACCTTCATGGGCAGCTCCTGCTGTTTTTCCGGAAGTCTATCAATTTGGATTGAAGCGGTTGATCAACCTGTTTGAACTAGAGGTGCTCGAATTCCCAGCTACTGGCAAGCTCGATGCCACTCTCGATGAAAAGGCGTCCGATTTAATAGCAGCCTTTCAGCATTCGGAAGTTAAGGCCGTCATAGCGACCATTGGCGGAAACATACAAGTAACCTATATTCACAAAATTCTCTCTACCGCATTCGTTGAACATCCCAAAGCATTTTTTGGCTACAGTGATAACACTCATTTCTGCAATTATCTCTGGTTAAGAGGAATTCCATCTTATTACGGCGCATCAATCCTATGTCAATTCGGCATGCAAGGAGATATGGATGCTTATACGGTCAAGCATCTGCGCCATGCGCTGTTTGATAGAGGCATGATTGAACTTCACCCAAGTCCTGAATTTAATGATGAGGGAATGAGTTGGATTGACCCTGAAAATCTCTCAAGGCGAAGGAAGTACCAAACAAATGAAGGCTGGCATTGGGATGGTAGCGGTTCTGCTGATGGAATTACCTGGGGAGGAGGCCTGGAGTCGATCGATGAAATGTTACGACACGGAGTTCCCATCCCAAATCTGGAACAGTTTGGCGAGGTAGTGCTGTTTCTTGAGACTTCAGAAGAGATCCCCAGCTCCGAGTATGTATTTCGTGTGGTTCGGGCTCTTGGTGAACGTGGAATATTGGAACGAATTCGAGGCATCCTTGTTGGTCGCCCGAAGGCATGGGAATTCAACAATCAAAAATCCGATGAGGATAAGCTTGTCTATAAGGAGGAGCAGCGTGAAACTATCCTGCGGGCAGTACGCCAATACAACAAGGACATTCCGGTAGTTCAAAATTTAGATTTTGGACATACTGACCCTCAGATCTGCCTGCCAGTGGGAAGAAAGGCGATCATAGATAGCAAAGAGCGGAAGTTATTCGTGGAGTTTTAGTCGCGTAACCGCTCAGGTCATCTGAAACTTCGCCGTAATCTCAATAGCTTGAATCGCGACATTAAACTACGGTGACCAGTTACCAAATTTAATCGTTAAACCCTCTTTTGGCTTACAAGTATTGTCATTTTAGTAAATCACTTTACAAAATACATTGCATTTTAGTAAATTGTTTGCTAAAACCCAGAAAATGGAGCTAGAGCAAATACTACACTTAAGCACCTTGGCGAAGGCGCAGGGGGGCGGCGGGGCATTATTCCGCACGGAATTTCGGCAGATTATCTTGCATAAAGATAAAGTTTTTCTGGCACTCCTTGGTCCGAGGGGCGTGGGCAAGACAATGTTGCTTAAGCAAGTTCACGCACAGTCGAATGATTCCATATATATTTCTTTAGACACTCTCGAACCTGACACAGATTTATTTTTACTGGTTCAAAAGCTTAACCAAGAGTTTAAGTTTAAAAAATTCCTTCTAGATGAAGTGCATTATCTTGAAGATATAAACCGTTTTCTTAAGATGATTTTCGATTCTTTAGAGGTGGAGATCGTTTTTTCAAGTTCTGTTGCTTTAAAGTTAGTTGAGTCGGCACATGATTTATCGAGGCGCGTAAAGGTAATACCAACGTTACCATTTACATTCAGAGAGTTTTTAAAATTTCAATCTGTCCCTGTCCCCCCGGCGATTAGTTGGGAAGACTTACTGGAGAGTAATTTTACCGCGGAACATATTGCGCATGCGCCATTATTTAACAAATATTTAATGGGGCATAATTACGCTTTTAGTTTGGAAGTAGATGATATCATGCCGGCATTGAGAGCAAATCTTGAGAAGGTGATTGGATATGACATTCCAAGATTGAGGAGTTTAAATATCGATGAACTAAATAAAATAAAAAAGGTATTTCAATTCATTGCGAGAGCACCCGTATCAGACGTAAGTCCAAGCAGTATTTCTAATAATTTAAAAATAACTCGCTACAAGGCCTGCCAGTATTTAGAGCTTCTTGAGCAGGCTTTTATAGTTCGGCAGGTGCAACCAAGAGGCACGAATGTCATGCTCGAGCCAAAGATTCTTCTAACATTGCCATATCGACTTTTAGAATTGCCTTATAAAAATGCAATTGGTGGATTGCGAGAAGATTTCGCTACTAGTTGTTTTATATCTGCAGGGATGGATTTTTCTTATTTAAAATCTATCCGAGGTGAAAAAACACCAGATTTCATTGTGGGAAAAGGCACAACTGAAGTAGTGATTGAAATAGGAGGATCAGGTAAGACATTTCGGCAATTCAAGGGAATGCCAGAAAAGCTAAAAAAAGTCATCTTTAGTGATCAACTAGAAGCTAGCAACTCAAAAATACCACTTTTTTTGCTTGGTTACCTTGAATCTTGTCCCGTCCCACGTAGATAGCACCACCTCGATCCCACGAACTGGGAGCCATTTAGATCATTGGTATAGATCATTGGTAATAGATCATTGGTACGGGGTTACTTCTGCTCCACGAAAAAAGGAGCAATAGACACACGACCGCCGCAGGTCCGAGAGGATGTGGGAACGAGGTTGCGCTATGTTGCGCGGTTGATGGGCCAGAATTAGCCTCGTACCAATGATCTTATAGCAATGATCTTACGCAGCGTGAGTTTCCAAACGGAAAGATATTTTACTAAACCAGCTTTTAAAACTACCTCAAAAACACCGCCTACATAGTTCACAACAACTGGATCGTCGGTATTGATAAAAAAATCTCTAGGTTTAAGGACGAGGGATACTGGTATCTCTGACCTGTCTTGGGGCATAGTTTTTCGATCCTACGCTGCTTGGGCGGCTACTTTGACCTCCCCGGGGGGGATTAGCCCCGAAAAGGGTGGTCCATTCAAAAAAAAGAAGTTAGATAGGACGCGGAGAGGGGGTTTGCACTTCCTGCCGGAGTGGTACAGCTAAAATGGAGAGCCATGGGCAAAATAATTAAAAAGATCTTGATAGCGGTAGCTCTACTGAGTTTTGTTGCTGTGGTCTGGGCGAATCGGAGTGGAAAGTTCTCGGTAAAGCCGTTTGATTACGGAGGTGAGCTTATCCCCGTGTCTGAGTCTACCGCCGTGCCCTCTGGAGTTACTCCAGTGCGGGTCGGAATGTTCATTGAGAATGTGTACGATTTAAACCTTGCTACTCAGTCTATCGCGGCAGAGCTCGTTGCGTGGGTTTCATGGCCACAAGCGTTTCAGAAGCTCCTTGAAGAGGAAGATCTAAGTATCGAGCAGGTGATTACTCCGATTAACCGCGTGAACTCGTGGGACGCAGTGACTAAGACGCTTCATCCCAAGCCGGTTCTCATGCCGAATGGAGATTATAGCCAGATGTTGCGGTTTGCCGGTCGTTTTTACATCGACGGGATGAACCTGCATCGCTACCCGTTTGAGAGGATTACAGTTCCTATCGTGCTTGGCTTAAACTTTATCAGCGATGCCTTCGATTCGAACAAGGTGAGACTCGTTGGAGACAAGACCCATTCAGGAGTAGGACCGTACATCGATAATATCGGATTTGTGACTAATGGATTCGCACTCCGTGAATATCTCCAGCGTTATGGGACCGGTTTTGGCTTCCATGACGCAGGCAAGAAGAGTTCGACTGAATTCAGCCAAGTAAGATTGGAGATAGAGTACCATAAATCGGCGTTCGCCTCGATCATTCAACTTATTATTCCTTTGGTGATTGTGATGATGATGGTGCTCCTGGCACCAACTCTCGAAGCTTCGCTGTGGGAGGTTCGAATCGCAATCCCTTCAACCGCGCTCTTAACGCTGGTTTTTCTTCAGCAGGGGTATCGACAGAGTCTTCCGATATTGCCGTACATAACCTATCTAGATCAGGTCTATGGCGCGTGTTACCTCGTTACCCTTGGCCTGTTCTGGCTCTTTGTATGGGCCTCGAACAAGCTTAACGATACGCCTGAGTCAGAGCGGGGTGCGATGATCGCCCGTCTTAATAAGGTCGATATTCGGTTCCAGATATTCTTCATGGCTTTTTTGCTTGTATCCACAGTGTATAATTTTGTGAGGCCGCTCCATTGAGATAAAAAGGGGCGTTGATGCGCCCCTTTTCGTGCTTATAGCATAGTCATTTATCGCGGAGTAATCATCAAAGTATCGAGCCCTGTCGGCGTCGTAGGCAATAACCTCCCCACGAGGAAAGAGATGACGGCACCTGTAGCGAGGGCGGCTCGGAAGACAGAGATGAAGAAAACGACCTGCTTCTCCAAAGAGATCTTTACCATCGATGGTACGCCCTTAAAATAGATGTAGAGCGCTACTTTTCCGCCGAGGAGTGACGCGAGCCCACCCAAGGGCCCCATGGAAATACCGAAAATCTGCTTTCCGAGAGCTCCCGCAATTGCGCTCATGACCACAAGAGGAAGTGTGTAGGAGATCCGTACCTCCTTAGCTGGTCTGTTCTCACCGCTAATAGTTGTTCAAGGATAGAGAGCTCAATTCACTTTTAGCAAGTATTTGTTCTAGAGGCAGAGTGGTTTCCGTGAGGGTTTTGTAGGGCTTGGCCCTGACCGCAGCACATTAAGCCCGGTTCTGTTGCATGTTTGGTGAGGGAATATGGTGCAAGTCGCGAAAAAAGGAGCAATAGATACACGACCCCCAAAGCTCCGAGAGGGTGTGGGAACGAGGTTGCGCGAGGTTGCGCGGTTGATACGCCAGAAGTAACCCCGTAACAATGATCTTCTTACAGGAGAAGGACAGGAGAAGGCAACGAGGAGTGAGTGTTTGCAGCTGTCGCAGTATATACGCGCGGCTCCGTGAGTGAGGATCCCGCAGTTTCTCTCTACCTCAGACTAGACCAAATCCGCGAGTCTTCAAGAATTTCAACCGCCCACTGAAAATGTCCATTGCTCCGTGGATCGGGCTCAGAGATATATAGGTCACAGGTAACAATGGCATGTGCTGCCAAGTAGCGATAGAGACGGTAGTTGTCCAGAGACGGCAGCATTGCCTCGGCACGGTCCAGAAGTGCATTCCGAATCGCGCGTCGCTCTGGATCGTACATACGGTAAAATCCGATAGCACTTGCTACATCGAGCATATTGTCACCAAAGAGCGTAAAGGATCCAAAATCAACCAATCCCTCGGCTCGGGACAGGTCTGCAGAGACCAACAGGTTACCCGGATAGAAATCACCGTGAATTGCTGATATATCCACGGCAGTATCCGTCCTGATGGACTCAACTAGACACTCAAACTTGGCTCTAAAATCTGCTACATTATTCGGTAGAAGCTCGCCCGTCTTGTGCACTTTTTCTAAGAGAAGCCTCTCGTAAAACTGGGGCCATGTTTGATTGGAGGTTGAGCTTTCCTCACTTTCGTCAAACAGCATGTACTTGGCCGGCGGGTAGATAATTTTAATCTTTGCAAGCGCCCGGACTGCTTTCAAGTAAATCTCTTCAGCTTGCTCTTGATTGGAGCGATCTAGCTTTTCCAACATTCCTTCCAAGGGCTGACCGGGAACTTTTGATTCAATAACGGCAATAAGAGGCCCAGACTCTTTGATCGTAACGATCCGGGGAAGCTTTAATCCACTCGGCGTATCATCCAGCGAGTCATAAAATGCCTTGAGGGTCTTGAGGTTTACCAATCGACTTGGATCGGCATAGAGTTTTAGTACGTGGGATTCTCCATAACAGTACACCTCAGCCTCTGTCCCGACGGCTAAAAGGTCTTTAGACGTGACTTTCAGCTCCTCTAACAGATAAGAGCGATGCTCTCCGCTAATTTTTGTTACGTCTGATCGCCTGATCTCCATTGCTTACCTCCCGATATACACAGCTAGTTCATGACCAATCTGATTCTACCTCGCAATCTGCATCTTCTTCCTATCCTTATCCTTTAGGGATCTGTGGCTGAATTTGGTTGAGGGGTATTTGGGAGGATTAGAAGAAGAAAAAGAAGGGGATTCGTATTTGTTGAGGACGGCTGGGTTAATAAGGGAGAGGGCATATTGAAAATTGTGATTTGCGTGAGTTATGCCGCCTTTTTCTTCTTCTCCTGGGAAATGAAGGAGATTTCAATACCGAGGGCATGAAGCACCGTTAATAAATTTGAAACTGTAGGATTGCCTCGCTCAGAAAACATTCGGTACATACTTTGGCGATTGAGGTTTGTTACTTTGGCAATAGTACCAATCCCACCATGGGCGTCGGCAACACTTTTAAGAGCAATCAGGAAGCCCTCCAGCGAGCCTTCTCTTACTGCTGCAGAGAGATACTCGGCCGACATGTCGGGGTCTTGTAGCTGCTTTTTCAGGAAGCTGTCGTAGTCTTTGGATTTTATGCGTCTTTTCTGTTTAGCCATTTGAAAATTCCTTCCAATACAATTTTGCCTTTTAAATATCCTTCTTTTGAGAAGACTTATCCCCTCCTAGTAATAGGAGAACCACCTCTGATCCGACGACACCAAAATAAATTCGGTAACCAGACCCAAAATGCAAGCGAAGTTCAAACACTCCATTTCCAACACTCTTACAATCACCAAAGTTTCCTAGCCGCAGGCGGTCGATTCTCGTGAAGATCTTCGCCGCTATGGATTTATCCCGAATACTTGTGATCCATTCTTCAAATAGCGCTTTACCATTCGACCTAATGTAGGTTTTATCCGCTTTAATTTCGGCTCCACCTGTTGATTGTCGCCTGAAAGCGACAACGTGTCAAGAGAGATTGTGCGCTTTGGGTTAATTAGGTGAAGTGCTCTAGTGTCCGGGTTCCTTTAGAATAATCTCAATTGTTTAGGGCTGTCTAGCCCTTCAACTAAGTCATCAACATCACTAAAGAGTGGCAAAATGGGTGTTTTCTCAAATATAGAGACGCTCAAGATTTGTAGAATTGTTTACAGGCTCTGCTGGAGTTGAGCGAGGACACGATCGGCTAAGGCTTTAGTGAGCGCATGCGGGTGATTTAGGCGAACCTCGTGAATACGGGCAACCACCTCCCCAGAGTTTGGTTAATAGCAAAAAAGGAGCAATAGACAGACCATCCTCGCAGGCCCGAGAGGGTGTGGTAAGGAGGTTGCGCGATGTTGCGTGGTTGATGGGCCAGAATTAGCCTCGTACCAATCTGAATACGAAACATTGCTACCAGTGGTCACCTAGGCCGGTGCCCCACAAATTTCATTCTAGGTTATATGCACACCTGCGGTCACCGAGGCCGCCCTACCCGTTCAACCTAAAGAAGGCCTTAAGCACAGCCTCCCGATCGGTCTCAGTCGCAGAGTAGGTGAGGTTTCCCGACGCGTCACATACATACCGAGGATCCCATATGCGCGCTTCGTTAAACGCATGAATCACATAACTATCGTGCGCGACATCCTTCTTAAAATCTGCTACTAAAAAACTAGGCTTTGGAAGGCTCCTAAAATTTCGCCGCGCCCGCTTCCACTCTCTGAGCACTCTCTCCCTCCTTTTAACGGACGCAGCGGACTCGTCCGTCTCAAGCGCAGTTAATAAGCCACTCAAAAAGCTAGAGGCTCCCGTAGCGCATGCCGATATCGTAGCCTCTCCAACGCTTAGACGCGGGGGAAACGCCGTCGCGGGCAATGTCTTCGCTTCAACTTGTGAATAGATCTTCAGATAGAACGACGCGAGTATTCTACGAAGCTTGTCATTAATTGCCTTTGTCGTCGGAGGATCTATCGAAAAAGGAGGGTCGGAGACTCCAGACTGCTGGTAGCTATTAAAAAAGTATGCGTTGTACGTGTATACCACATTAGCATCGTTAATAGCCGGCAAACTGGTCAACTGAGAAGGGTCGCCGTACAGCGGCTTCACAAAAAGGGGAACTGTAGGATGCGTTTCTCTAATCGCCGCAATCGTGGAGAGAAGCAACCCATTCCAGTTCTTAGCGCCAGCGCCAAGTAGAGACTTACGCATAGCCGGCTCATTAACTAGATCGAACCCAGCGATGGCAGCATTTGATCCGTACCGCGCCATGATCTCTTGCCATTTTGCTATAAACGCATCCCCTAATGTGGCATCGGAAAACATCTTGTAATGTGATGGACTTTCACGGGTTTCGAACCCACCTGGTGGAGAGTACATAATAAACACCATCTTCAGCCCGCGGGCGGCGAAGAGTGGGAGCACAGAATCAAGAAGCTGGAACTGAGATTCCATCATCACGTCGTAGGCTGCGTCGGTTAGCCCATCCATATTGGCGTTATCACCTACCTGAACTCGAACGACATTGATCCTCCAGTTCGCTATGAGGTCATCGAGCACTGGCTCCGAAATACCATTCAGCGGGATTTGAAACCCTCGCTGCGTTGGAGCTGCGTATGAGAATGAAGTAGCAAAGAGAGAAACGACAGCTACATAAAGGCTTAATAAAACTTTGAGATAATTCGTCATTAACTATTCCTTTAATGCAAGTGCACTTAAAAACTGAGGTGCATTCCTAGCCTTATACTACCAGCTTCCTGAAACACTCCGAAACAAAATAGTGGCAGGAGCTCAAGTTTTCTCAAGAACTCAAACCACGTATACGTGGAGCTCGATTCCTAAGCCCACGGCAAACAATTATTTGGGAGGACCCCTACCGGCTAAAGGGGCTACCTTTAAGGATAGAAAGACCGATTTACTCTTGGTAAGTATTTGCTTTGAGGTGCAGAGTGGCTCCCGGGACGATTTTGTAGGGCTTGGCCCTGACCGCCACACCTCTAGCGTGGTTCTAGTGCATCTTGGGTGAGGTAATATGGTGTAAGTCGCCAAAAAGCAGCAGATAGATACACGACCCCCAAAGCTCCGAGAGGGTGTGGAAACGATGTTGCGCTATGTTGCGCGCTTGATGGACCAGAATTAACCCCGTAACAATAATCTTACAGTCTGAAGCAGCCTGGCAGTAGCGTTTGCAAGTTTTTATTAGTTGCTACAAGAAGGGGAATGGGGCCTTAATATTAGTCTCTAAGATTTAAGTAGATATCTGACTAAGCAGAATAGCGAGAATAAAGAAAAACAGTGGGTATGCAATTCCAAGATTTTATAGAGTAGCTATTAAAAAATAGATTAAAATGAACAAAACACTAATTATATTTTCAACATTGATACTTGCTTTAGCAGGATGCGGAAACAATGATCGAACAAATGAAGTCGAACCAACCGAATACATATACAACTTTCAAGAAGACTCAGAAGATTGGACGGCGGGCTTTGCAGACTATCCAAATGAAGCGAATGCAGAGGAGTTCTATGAATTAGAATTTTCTCATTCGATGTTACCAAGCCCGCAGAAAATTACTGATGGGGCATTAAAACAAGCTGGCAATAATCATAGTGATGACTTGTTTATGTTTGTAAAAAAGAAAATTACTGAGTTAGTGCCCTATAGGACCTATAATGTTTCAATGGAAATTGAATTTGCCTCTAATGCATCAAATGGGGCTACTGGAATAGGTGGTTCCCCAGCAGAAGATGTATTTATTAAAGCAGGTGCCTCTACCTCTGAGCCATTAAAGGTACTAGATAATTCTGAAAACTATTACCGCATGAACATAGACAAAGGAAATCAAGCGCAAGACGGGGCAAATATGAAATTAATAGGAGATTTTGCTAATGGCACAGAGTCCAGTGCCTACAACCTAGTAACCCTAAAAACAATGAACTCTATTAGTGTTGAATCTAACTCCAACGGCGAAATTTGGGTAGTTGTAGGTACTGACTCGGGTTTTGAAGCAACAACTACAATTTATTATAATAAAATTAAAGCGATATTAAAGTAATATTATATCCGTCTTCGGTTTTCTAGTCTTCGCTTGTTTCATCTTCTCTCTTGCGCGACGCCGGTCGTCCGGTCAGCGAAGTATTCGTTGATGATAGGAAGACCGATTCACCATTGGTAGGTATTTGCTTCTAGGTGCAAAGTTGCTCCCGTGAGAATTTTGTAGGCCTTGGCCCTGACCGCCGCACCTCTAGCGTGGTTCTGGTGCAGGTTGGGTGAGGGAATAGGGTGCAAGTCGCCAAAAAAGGAGCAATAGATAGACCATCCTCGCAGGTCCTATAGAGTGAAGACTTTAGAACTCATTCACCGACCGGCGGGTCAAATGAGTCTTAGATAGAAATTTCATCAATAGCCATCCAATGCCCTATAACCCCCTGCCTAAGATCACGATTAGGCCGCCGAAGGCACCAGCCGGAAGTCGTAACGCGCGACATGAAAGGGCTTGTCCATGAGACGGCCGTCCGGCGCCTTGCCAGCCGGATGCGGCTCGAAGTTGACGATCAGGCTATTGCGCACTCCGAACACGGCGTCCGAATCGAGAAACGGGCTGTCAGACACAAACAGGTGTGTAATCAAGCGCTCGTGCCCGGGCGCGCTGAGCATGGTGTGCATGTGGCCGGGCCGGTTCGGGTGTCGACCCATGCGGCGCAGCATACCGCCCACCGGGCCGTCATCAGGCACAGGGTAATAGGCCGGAAGAATTGACCAGAAGCGGTAGTTGCCTGCCGCGTCAGTGTGAAAGCGTGCGCGCAAAGCCATTGGCGCGTCTGCGCCTTTTTGCAGGTCATAAAAACCATCGCCGTCGCCCGACCAGACGTCGAGCGTGCAGTTGGCCACCGGTTTACCGTCGGTGTCGGTGACGCAGCCGTGGTAGTAAGCCGGCGTGCCGGAGCTCACACCTGTGATGTCTGCGCCCAGCTCCAGCTCAGGGGCACCTTCCCAGAAAAACGGGCCGAGCACCGTGGCCTCGGTCGGCGCCAGTTTGGGTGGGGTAGCCTTGAGCGCCACGGCACCCTTGGCCTGCTCAATACCCACCACCGCCATCGACACGCCCAGGGTGTCGGACAAGAGGATGAACTCCTGGCGTTTTTCATCGCACATCTTACCGGCTGCTGTGAGGAACTCGATGGTGCCCATCCACTCTTCAGGCGTGAGCTGAACCTCTTGCACAAAAGCATGAACGTGCTTGACCAGCGCGCTCATGACTTCTTTGAAGCGGGGCTCTTTGCAGTTTGCCATGCGGTCAATGACGGCCTGCACCAGATCTTGTACTTCGAGTTGCGCCATGTCTTGTCTCCTGTGTTGTCAGGCAGCCCAGGGGCAGAGCCGCCTCAAGGGATACTTTTAATTTTTCAAATAAGGCTGCAAGCCTGCGCAAAGCTCAGGCGCGAGTTGCGGCCAAACAGCTTGCTGTTGTAACCGTAACCCAGGCTGATGAGAAAGTTGGCCTGCGAGCTGGCGCCCGGAAAGAACTACGCATAGACCTTTGCCAGATTGACGGCGCACATGGGCCCGCAGTTCATGCCGACAGCGCGCGCTGCAATCATGAAAGGATAGGAAGCTCGAACCACTTTTGGCAAGTATTTGCTTCTAGTTACAGAGTGGTTCCCGTGAGAATTTTGTAGGGCTTGGCCCTGCCCGCAGCACCTCTAGCGTGGTTCTGGTGCAGGTTGGGTGTGGGAATAGGGCGTAAGTCGCCAAAAAAGAGCAATAGTATAGGCGATTAAACCGATCGGGGAGGCTTATTTGGGGGCGTGAATAGTCAGTATTATCACCCCCCGATTTGCTCCGTAAATCGACCCCTGAGGGGTTTGTTCCCACCCCAGTTTGCGTAGCTCCGTAAAATCGCCCCTTGATAGGGGCTAACGCACAGGGATCTGACCAGTCGAGCAGGGGGGGGCTTGTTCGACCCTGATAAAGCTGGGTAGAATCAGGTCTGCATGAATACCTATCTATGGGCCGCTCGGACAACTATTGTGTTGTTGGGTGGCGTACTTATCGTAACAATGAGTCAACCTGCACAACACCTCTTCAAGGCGTTAGATGTGCAGTACGCCTCGGACAGTCTGCTCTACGACAAGGATAGCCCCTTTCGAAAGCTTGGATTACTCCTACAAAACGACGAACAGGCACCCCGCACCGATATTATCATACAAACCGCACAGCACCCCCTTGGCGACCTATCTGGGGATGATAAACAAACCGTCATTACCATAAAAAACGGCACGACCCCCGAGGCCCTCTGGAGCACGCTGCGGGGAGCCGCTTTCAGGGCCTCAGATTTTGTCGAGGCCTTTGCTAAGCGGGGCGAGAAGAGGCACCCGTTGCGGGCCGGCGAGGTAATTCATCTTAAGCGTAGGAACGGCGAGTTGATTGAGCTACGACGGGCACTGCCGGACGGCAGTACTATGATTATCGAGGGCAATACAGAGCTTGGATACAGATCTCGTATCGAAAAGGTCAGGCTCACCAGCAGAGAGAGGAAGGTATCTGGTACGATCTTTACCTCGCTGGTTGATTCAGCGCGCGCCATCAAGCTCCCCTACTCCGTAATCGATGATTTCGTCGATCTATTTGGCGAGCGCGTCGAATTTAGCCGCGATTTGCAGCCCGGCGACACCTTTACCATCTCGTTTGAAGAGCGAGTAATGGATGATGGTAGCGTGTTCGATACCGGAGAGATCCGAAGCGCCTCCTTGCGCATCCGTGGTGAGATGCTCGCTGTTGTGCGCGATGTAGCGAAGGACGGTAGCATTCGCTACTTTGATGAAAAGGGTCAGGTACCGAGTAAGGGCTTTCTCCGTTATCCCCTTAAGTACACCAGGATCTCGTCGGTTTTTTCGAACGCCAGATTTCATCCAGTGTTAAAGATTAAGCGTCCACATAACGGCGTCGATTTTTCAGCACCTACCGGCACCCCTGTGCGCAGCGTTGGTGATGGGCTTGTGATCTATTCAGGATACTCAAAAACCACAGGCTACATGGTGCGCATCTCGCATGGCTCACGCTATACGAGCGAATATATGCATCTAAGTAAGATCGCAACGCAGGCCAGGCGCGGCGCGCGCATAGCACGTGGAAGTGTTCTCGGCGCTGTGGGGAGTACCGGACTAGCAAGTGGCCCGCACCTGCACTACGGACTCTTTGATAAGGGTAAGTATATTGATCCGATGCGGGCTAAGATTGCACATGATATTGGAGTAATTAAGCCCTCAGCAAACGTGATCGCAAGACTTTCAGAGATGAAGAAAGAGCACGACAGCGTCGCTGTTGCAGCCGTTGGGCGTAAAAGCAAGGCATGAGCTGCTATGTTTCCGTTCTGGCCACCGGCTCTGAGCTGCTTGATGGTCGGGTCATAGATACAAATTCAAACTTCGTAGCGCGTGAGCTCGCTGAATTAGGGCTGACGTTGCGGCGTGTGCTGGTGGTTGATGATAACCTGGGCGAGATAGTAACTGGGCTGCAAGCACTGAGCGCCGTGAGCGATATCGTTATTACATCAGGGGGGCTTGGGCCAACTACGGATGATTTAACCCGTGCGGCGGTAGCTGCGTTTGCTGGGGTGAGCGTTGTTGAGAGTACTGAGGCGCGTGCGCAGGTCGAGGGGTTTTTTAAAAAGCGCGGACGTGAGGCTGATGGAATAAATCTTAGACAGGCGTTCTTACCAGAGGGGGCAGCGATCATCATAAATGAGCTTGGTAGCGCCCCTGGCTTTATGCTGCAGCGCCCGAACGAAGGAGTTGTGTCTGCGCTTTCCGGCGTGCCCGCAGAATTTAAGCAGATGTTTCGCTCCTCTGTCTGGCCCCTTATTAAGGCACGCTGTGGCTCTGTTCCAACTATCCAGCGCGCATGCTTTAAGGTTTTCGGTTTGCCTGAATCTACTATCGGTCAGAGGATTGAGGCCTTGCGGTTGCCGATAGATGTAGCCGTATCGTACCGCGCCGCTTTTCCGGAGGTACAGGTGGTGCTTAAGAGTCAGCGGCCGGATCTCGCACTCTTTAGCGAGCAGGTACGTAGAGCCATAACTCCCGCCTGTATCTTTAGTGAGCAGATGGGAGAGAGCTTTCTTGAGAGCCTACAACACCTACTTGAAAAAAACGGTGTGACCATTTCGACCGCAGAGTCGTGTACCGGCGGCATGCTTGCGGAGCTACTGACCCGCACCCCGGGGGCCTCTAAGGTCTATCGTGGCTCTATCGTTGCCTACAACGAAGAGATAAAGCAGGAGATGTTAGGCGTGCCATCCGAGGTATTGCAGGAGCACGGCGCGGTAAGCGCCGAAACGGTCAGGATTATGGCGCAATCGGTACGTGAGTGCTTTAAAACTGAGATCGGTGTTGCTGTTAGTGGTGTGGCCGGTCCAACTGTGGGCGGTGACGCCATGCCTGTTGGAACCTTCTTTGTGGGGCTCTCTTCCCCTCGGGGGTCGACCGAGGTTCGGTGTCTTTATGTAAACGAAAGGGAGAAGGTCCGTGTCTATGCCAGCCATGTAGCACTTGATCTGATACGACGGCACCTTAGGGGGGATGCAGCGCCAGGAACTTATCCCATAAAAAGCTCTTGAATCAAGGCAGTTTAAGTAGGGAGCTATTTCTGTTGTGGATCGTTAGGGGCTAATCGTGAGACTCTATAGGGAGTTGTATTGATTCGTCTGAGGCGAGTCAGCAAGAGATATATAGAGAGAAAGAGATAATGACAGGATACGGACGACGTTCAGGAGACCCAACCGGCGCAACGAAGGAGATGGGGGTGCCATTTCCGGAGTCGAGCGTAATGCAGATGTTAGTTGGCGATGCCGATGAGAACCTGCGGATTATAGAGCGCGAGCTTGGGTTAAAGATCGGACGCTCCGCTGACGGACTTACCCTGGTTGGGCAGGACACCGATGTCGAGCTTGGACACGATCTCTTGGTGCAACTACGTGGACTTATCGAACAGGGTGAGGGGCTCTTTAAGGGCGACGTAGAGCGCGCCATTAAGATGCTCGCAGGTAATAGACGGCTACGGCTTGAGGAGCTCTTTCGCGATGAGATTCGGGTCTCCGGCAAGCGCACTAAGATCGTGCCGAAAACATTCCGTCAGAAAAGTTATATCGAGGACATTAAGAACCACGACGTGGTGTTCGGTGTAGGGCCTGCCGGAACCGGCAAGACCTACCTTGCGATGGCGATGGCTGTAACGGCGCTCCTTAACAAGGATGTAAAGCGCATAGTGCTCTGTCGTCCTGCGGTTGAGGCCGGAGAGAAGCTCGGATTTCTTCCAGGAGATATGGCCGAAAAGGTCAACCCGTATCTACGTCCGCTCTATGACGCACTGCACGATATGATAGATCCTGAGCGTGCAAAGGAGCTGATCGAGAAGGGTGCGATAGAGGTTGCGCCCCTTGCGTTTATGCGCGGACGAACACTTTCTAACGCCTTTGTAATCCTCGATGAGGCCCAGAATACAACTCCGGTGCAGATGAAGATGTTGCTTACTAGAATTGGGTTCGGATCGACCTGTGTTGTTACAGGCGACGTAACGCAGATCGATCTACCGCGTGGAGTACCATCAGGGTTAAATCATGCGGTTAAGATCCTGAAAGATACGTTGGGGATATCTATAGTTCATTTTACTGATGAAGATGTCGTGCGGCATCCACTTGTCTCGCGCATTATTCGGGCTTATGACCGTGACGATGCCTAAAAGAACGCGGCGCTCGCTTAAGCACCCCCCTGCCCCAGCGCGCCAATGGAGGATTCATCTCTCGATTGAGAGCAGAAAGCTTAAGCTCTCTGCCGCCACGTTGCGTCAACTTGTTTCAGAGGTCTTGGCGCAGGTCGAGAGCGAGATAGCTTTAAAAAACATCTGTGAGTTAAATGTAGTTCTTACCGATGATGCGCGCATTCGGGAGATAAATAAGGAGTATCGGAAAAAGGATAAGGCCACCGACGTGCTCTCTTTTCCGCAGTTTTTGCCAGCAGAGATAAGTGGCAAGAGAAAGACGCCGGATCTTTTTAATACCTACCTTGGGGACCTCGTTATTTCAACTGAAACAACGCTACAACAGGCGAGCAGCTTCGGAGTTACGCCATATCAGGAGCTTATTCGTCTCGTTGTACACGGTGTGCTGCACCTATGTGGCTACGATCACGAGAAGGTTCCATTCAAGGACGCGCAGCGTATGCGGCGGCGGGAGCGCAAGATTAGGGCACTCATAGATACGCTCTAGCATTGACGAGACCCTGATAGAGACGTATACGGAGGCTATGACAGCTCTTTTTGAACCATCCGAATTTAAGTACAAGCTACAGGGCCTGAGCGCACGCGTTGAGGTCTTGAGGGGGTTTCTTTGACATCCCTACCCTAACGACCAAGGTAGAGGAGCTTGAGCAGCAATCTCAATCAAACGAGATCTGGAGCGATGCTAATAAGGCCAAAGCCCTTATGCGCGAGCGTGCGCAGTGCGTAGAGCGGCTTGAGCAGTTTAAAAAAATTGCCTCAGTACAAGCCGATACCGAGACGGCCTTTGAGCTTGGGCGCGATTCAAATGACCAGGAATTTATCCTAGAGGCGCTACGCCTGATGGTGGAGCTTGAGGGGTTGATCGGAACCCTTGAGTTTAAGTGCAAGATGAAGGGTGAGTTCGATAGCCAGAACGCTATCCTAGAGATCAACGCCGGCGCAGGTGGAACCGAGGCGCAGGATTGGGGCGAGATGTTGTTGCGCATGTATCTTAGGTGGGCAGAGAGCAAGCGCTTTAAGATCGAGGTTATGGATATCCAGCCGGGTGATGGCGCTGGGATTAAGAGCGTGACGGTGCTGATTGAGGGCGCCTACCCCTACGGACACTTAAGAAACGAGAGTGGTGTGCATCGGCTGGTAAGGATCTCTCCATTTGATTCAAATGCGCGTCGACATACCTCGTTTGCCTCGGTTAGCGTTACCCCTGACATAGAAGAGGAGATCGAAGTTGAGGTAAAAGATGACGATCTACGGGTTGATACCTATCGTTCCTCGGGTGCCGGTGGGCAGCACGTTAATAAAACCGACTCAGCTGTACGATTAACCCATATTCCGACAGGAATTGTGGTTGCCTGTCAGAGCGAAAGATCTCAACATAAAAATAAATCCAGGGCGATGAAGATCCTTAAATCAAAGCTGTACGAGCTCGAGCAGGATCAGCAGCGCGATAGGATCGATCAGCTTAAAGGTCAGAGAAAGAAGATCGATTTTGGAAGCCAGATTAGAAACTACGTAATGCAGCCGTATCAATTGGTAAAGGATCTCAGGAGTGATTATGAGACCTCGGATGTAAACGGAGTGCTCGATGGTAAGATCGATCCTTTGATAGAGTCGTGTCTTTTAATGACAGAAAAACATGGTGAATAGTTACGAAATTAAGGCCGAACTACTGAAGGAATTAGCGCTTGAGGTCGGACAGGTTACACCCGATCTCGGCATCAGAGCGGGAGTAGATTCGCGCCATCCTATATACCGTGGAAAGATCGTAACGAGCTTTGCATCGTGGGATCTGCTCGATCTGCAAAGACGGCGCGAGATCTCTAAAAGCATCGTGCACGCACTTGAAGAGTTTGGTGGGCACGCTGGTATTGGGCGACAATCTGGGGGACTAACAGACGCGCACACAAGGGCGGAGCGGCGCATCGCACACTTCTTTGGAGCGGAATCGGCGCTACTATTTGGGACGAGGGCCCAGTCAGTTCTAACCTGTATAACAGCGTTGTGCTCGGAGGGGTGGGTCGTACTTGGTGCGGCCCTTACCACCCTACCCTTGGCGGATGCTTGCGCACTAGTCGGCGCGGATTTTTATGAGTTTGATAGCGATGCGGCGCTACAAGCTCTGCTCGAGCGCTTTCAGCTCTCAAAGCGGGTCTTGGTCTTTGTTGAATCTGTATCAGCTGTAACAGGCGAAATTACCGATGTACAGGCGACCTTCTCAATGCTTGAGCGCTGCGGAGCGTGGGGGGTAGTTGATGAAAGTGCGGCACTTGGAATCGTTGGAATGCGGGGAGCCGGCTCGGCTGAGGAGCTTCCGATATCGCCGGTGCTTTTGGCAAGGATAGTAGGGCTCGGGCTTGTGGCCGGTGTGGAGCTAGCTGCTATAGTATGTATGAATGAATTCAGGGAGTTGCTATTAAAGCGCTCCCGTTACCTTAGGATTGAGTCACCTCCACCGGTGACAGCTGTATGCGGAGCACATAGCGCGCTCGATCTGATAGAGGTTTCAATCCTGCAACGCAAGATGATTTCAGCTAGGGGGCGCTTAGTTGAGGGCGCTGCTAGGGAGCAGGGATGGAGCGTTCTTGGTGGTGGTGAGCTGCCTGTAATGTCTGTGTGGTTCGATAGCTTTAAGAAAGCGCAGCTTATTCAGGCAGCTCTTTTGCAGCGATCGATCTTCGTTGAGGCGCTTGCGGCTCGCAGCGTAAGGAAGACCGGAGCGGTTCTTAGGGTGTTGCTTTCAAATGCGCATACTCAAAAGGAGATTGAATCACTTATTGAGGGGTTCGCAGAGGTACGTAAGCGCCTTGCAGCAGATATTTAAGGCACCATAGAGCTTCCCCCACTCCATTTCAGCTTCGAATGTGTTCCACGTGGAACACATTCAAGGATATTTAAGTCACCACCTGCCCCCTACCCCGTTTGAGCTTTAAATATGTTCCACGTGGAACACATTAGTAGCCATACAAATTCTTCGATCAAAGGTACTATAACCATCAGTTTTTTATTGTTACTGATTCCTACTCGTGATACCTCTTACACCTTCTACAGACTTAGTATCTTCAATCTAAAACTATGGCACACGTAATTGCCCTGGCGAATCAAAAAGGTGGCGTTGGTAAGACTACCAGCGCAGTAAGCCTATCCGCGCAGCTAGCTCTTCTGGGGTTTAAGGTGCTTTTGCTTGATTTTGACCCGCAAGCCAGCGCTACAAGTGGCCTAGGTATTAAAAAGCATCCCGAGGGAGCAGATCTTTACGACGTATTCTTCGGCAAGTTGCAGCTTTCGGATCTTATACGCCCCTCCTCTATATATAACCTCTCAGTTGTTCCTGGATCTCACGACCTAGTAAGTCTTGAGCTAGAGATCGGGCGCACTCCTGGGCGTGAGTTAATTCTACAGAGCGCCTTGGCGGATGTATTAGGAAGCTACCAGTTCGTGCTGATCGACTGTCCCCCCTCCTCCGGTCTTCTGACCCTTAATGCGCTCGGTGCAGCATCCTCTGTCTTGGTTCCGCTGCAGGCAGAATACTATTCGCTAGAGGGCCTAAGTGGTCTCCTTAATACGATATCATTCGTTCAGCAGACCTTTAACCCAAAGCTTGATCTGCTAGGCGTGTTCCTAACTATGTTCGATGGCCGCACGAAGCTCTCTGTGCAGGTCTTTGAGGAGGCCGAAAAGCACTTCGCCGCTCGACTCTTCAAAGCGAAGATTCCAAGAAATATCCGACTATCTGAGTGTCCCAGCCATGGGATGCCGATCTGTAGCTACGATCCGCAGAGTGCTGGAGCCAAGAGTTATCTAGCACTTACGGGTGAGTTAATAGATCGGTTGGGTGTAGATAAGGATGGGGCGGCTCGCGCAGCCTAGCTGTTTTATGCAACTGTTCCACGTGGAACACTTTTAGAGGTAATTTATAATGGATGTGGCAAAGGGTCTTAAGAAACCGACCAGAATGGCCTTAGGGCGCGGATTAAGCGCGCTGGTATCGTCAGCCATGCCGGTCCCAGTAGCACCACCCACTAGACTTCCTATAACGGAGCCGCAGAACTCAAACGATGTTTTACTAAATCGAGGCGAGGGGGAGGTCTCCTTCATTACTCTCAACCTTATCACCACCAACCCAACCCAACCCAGACAGACCTTTCCTGAGCAGGAGATAGCGGAGCTCTCCGAGTCAATTAAGACCCTCGGGGTATTGCAGCCTATACTTGTTAGGCCCATGGGGGAGGGGTACCAGATTATAGCCGGAGAGCGTCGTTACCGTGCTGCTAGCAGGGCAGGGCTCTCTCAAGTACCTGTGTTAATTAGATCTTTAGACGAGCGCGAGACCCTTGAGGTAGCACTTGTAGAGAACGTTCAACGCCAAAACCTAAACCCCCTCGAAGAGGCCAAGGGCTATCAGAGGTTAATGGACGAATTCTCGCTGACCGCCCAAGAGGTCGCTGAGCGGGTAGGCAAGGATAGGGCAACGGTAGCAAACCTTGCCCGCGTTCTAAAGCTTCCTGCGGTTGTGCAGGAGATGCTGCGGGACGGTCGACTAAGCATCGGACACGCTAAGGCGATCTTGACCGTTAGGGAGCCAGTTGCTCAGATTAGCCTTGCAAATAAGGTCATAAGCGAGGGGCTCTCGGTGCGCGCAATTGAGTCTATAGTGTCGCGCGATGTGGTGCTTGACCCACCGCGCAAGGCTTCCTCGGCCGAGACGCGACGTGAACGTGTGCCGCAATATCCAGAGCTTGAGGATCGATTACGCAACGCCCTTGGAACGAAGGTTTCGATTCAGCGTGGTGTAAAGGGTGGATCGATTGAGCTGCATTTCTTCTCAGATCAGGAGCTCGATCGATTAGTAGATATATTAAGTAACTACTCACCCCAATCTAGACTTATCAGTGGCTAAGATGGACACGGGGCTGGCTAGGTGAATAGTTGCTATATTATAATTGGGAATAGGTGAACGTTATGGGTAATGCATTAAATATCGCAGATTCATTGGGGAAAACAGCTAAATTTACACTCGGAGAGGGGCTCTCTGGAGCGAGCTCAACGGTGCTCGGCGCAAACGCGCAACTGAAAGGGGATATTAGGGCAGCCGGAGATGTTGTGGTTCTCGGCACGATCGAGGGCGAGCTCTCGTCCCATTCGCGTATTACGATTGGAGCCGGAGGAAGCGTCATCGGGCGCGTTATTGCAACTGAGATCGTTATCGAGGGGCGCCTAGCTGGGGAGTCGATAGCTTCAAAGTCACTTTCGATGCTCGGCTCAGCAGAGGTTCGTGGCGATGTTACAACGCCGGTTTTGGTGATCGAACCTGGAGCGACATTCGTTGGGCGGTGCTCTATGCCGCAACCTGAGGTTCAGGAGCTACGTAGCCCACAGGAGACACAACCCAAGGCTCAAATAAAGGCATAGCGGTTGATTTAAATCGCAAAATCAATGATTCTATAGCCCTAACAGCTATTATTAAAGTGTGATGGAATTCATGACAGGCATCCTCGCAGCGCTTGATCTTACCCCGCAAGATTGTCCAATGATCGTGGTGGGAACTCTATTGCTCTATATGCTTTACCGGGCACTCTCAACGAAGCTCTTTAAACCGATGCTAGAGCACATTGAGCACCGCGAAGAGGCTACGATCGGAGTGTTGCAGACGGCAGCCCAGATGCGCCAGAAGGGCGAGGCCCTGCAGTTGCGCCATAACGAAGCGTTATTTCAGGCTAGGGTTGAGGCAAACCAACAAAAAAACGAGATACTTACAGCCGCAAAGGAGCGCGCTGCAACGATTATTGCAGCAGCTGAGGCTAGTGCTGCGGTTGAGCTTAAAGGTGGGCGCGCCGCAATTCAGGAGCAGGTTAGCGCAGCGCAATCACGGGCTGAGAGCGAGGCAGTTGATCTTGCAGAACGGCTTGCGTCCCGAGTTAATTCGCAGCTCGGCGCGCAGTAGCGCACACGGATCTGACCTGGTGAATAACAAACCCCTCAGGGGTCGATTTGCTCTGCAAATCTGGGGTGATAATATTAACTATTCACCCCTAAAATGAGCGTCCCCGATCAGGGGACGACAAGAAAGGGGCGAATCCCTACAAAGACCGCCTTCTATAAGCATTAACGTGCACAACAGTAAAACCTGGTGAATAGTTACTGAAATTATAGAGCTAAAGGCGTGACTTGTATCGTAATACTGGCTATCCTACTAGCGCCCTGAGTTGGGGCCGTAGGGGGTATATTAGAGCCCCAAGCTTATGATGAACTTTCAAACTATGAAATTTCAATCTATGAACTTTTAACCCATGAACTTTTAACTCATGAAAAGCCCTCGAAACAGAGCCAAAAGTCCACTCTATAAGCTCATTGCGAGCGTAGGCGTTGCTGTTAACGGGGCAATAACTAACGATGCGCTAGCCGCAGATGGAGCACCGCACCAACTGTCGATCCTAGATCTCAGCGCCGGATGGTTAAATTTTATCTGCTACATAGCCTTGTTATACTTTCTGCTTAGAAAGGCTATTCCGAACGCCTGGAGAGCGCGGCGCACAAGGATCTTAACAGCTGTAGAGGGGTGTAAAGCCGAGCTTCAGAGCGCCGAGCGTGAGCTGAGCGCGATAGAGGTGCGTACTAAAAATCTTGCAGTCGAGCAGGTGCTAGCCAAGGATGAGATTCGACAACAGGCGGAGGTTGAAGCGGCTACTATCGAGCAGCGCGCAAAGGAGCGTGCCGCCCGTATTCAGAGTCAAGCCAAGGATCTCCTGGTTGGTGAGCTGCGTTCGGCTCACGCACGGTTTCGTGCGGCGCTCGTTGCTAAGGCGCTCGAACTTACAAAGGGACGCTTCGCTAGGGGCGAGTTCCTCTCGCAGCAACAGTCCTATCTTGATGCAGCAGTTGGGCGGGCAAAGAGGCTCGTTCAATAAATTTTTATAAGGGGCAGGGGATTCACGCATGAGCGCAGGACGCCACACACTTATTGCTAAAAGATACGCCAAGGCGCTCTTTGGTATCTGCGCGCCTGTCGATTTTGATAGCACCGAGGCGCAGCTTAAGACCCTCGCGCTAGTCTGGAATGCATCGCAAGATCTGCGCCAAAGCATGCTCAATCCCCGTGTTACAGATTCCCAAAGGATCTCTGTGATAGACGGCGTTGTTGCCTCGTTTGGTGGTTGGGCGAACGAGCCGACTAAGAAGGTAGTTCAGATCTTGGTATCTTTACGCAAGACCCCCGTCTTGCCGCAGCTGGCAGAGAGCTTTGCAGCGCTTGTGAGCGAGTACAGAAAGAGCCTAACCCTTGAGGTAACGGTAGCAACGCCAATGACCGATAGCGCTGTGTCCGATCTGAAAGTGCTGCTCTCAAAGGCCCTGGGCGGCGAGGTAACTTTAGATGTGAAGAGCGACGCAGCGCTACTTGGAGGATTAACGATCCGTTTAGGGGATAAGCTGCTAGATCGATCGGTTCTAGGAACGCTACAACGTATGGCGGTAGAATTGGCTCAGTAGTATTTTTTCTAAGAGAGTTTTTGAGAAGAGGTAATTATGGACATACGCGCAGATGAAATAAGCAGGATTATTAAGGACAAAATCGGAAGCGTCTCTGGCGATCAGGACCTTACTGAAGTTGGATCCGTTCTTAGCGTCGGCGATGGAATCGCGCGCGTGTATGGACTCGGCAAGGTAGCTCTCGGTGAGCTTGTTGAGTTCTCAAACGGCACTAGGGGCATCGCGCTTAACCTCGAAGAGGATAACGTCGGCGTGGTGGTCATGGGCGAAACTAGCGAGATAGCAGAGGGCGATACAGTAAAGCGCACCGCACAGATCGCAAAGGTACCGGTTGGTGAGGCCTTGATTGGTCGCGTTGTAGACGCGCTAGGCAACCCAATCGATGGACTCGGAGATATTAAGACCAGTGAGACCCGTCGTATTGAGATTAAGGCGCCTGGCATCGTAGGACGTAAGTCCGTGCATGAGCCGATGCAGACCGGCCTTAAGGCCATCGATGCGATGACGCCAGTAGGGCGTGGACAGCGCGAGCTTATTATCGGCGACAAGAAGACCGGCAAAACTACCGTTGCGATCGATACTATTATTAATCAGAAGGGTAACGGCGTAATCTGCATCTACGTTGCAATCGGTCAGAAGCGCTCCTCAGTTGTTCAGGTCGTTGAGCGACTGAAAGAGTTCGGCGCGATGGATCACACCATCGTTGTTGCAGCGACTGCATCAGAGCCAGCTCCGATGGCGTACCTAGCTCCGTACACAGGTTGTACGATGGGCGAGTACTTTATGGAGAACGGCAAGCACGCCCTCGTTATCTACGACGATCTTTCGAAGCACGCCGTAGCCTACCGCTGCGTTTCACTTCTACTGCGCCGCCCACCTGGACGTGAGGCGTATCCAGGAGATGTATTCTATCTCCACTCCCGCCTCCTAGAGCGCGCAGCCAAGCTAAGCGATAAGCTTGGCGGCGGATCGCTTACAGCGTTGCCGATTATTGAGACCCTTGAAGGTGACGTAGGAGCATTCGTTCCAACCAACGTAATCTCTATCACCGATGGACAGATATACCTTGAGGCCGACCTCTTTAACTCCGGTGTTCGTCCGGCGGTGAACGTTGGTCTCTCGGTGTCGCGAGTGGGTGGAGCTGCACAGGTAAAGTCGATGAAGAAGGTGGCAGGAACGCTACGTCTTGATCTGGCCCAGTACCG
>JAPLFS010000032.1:92500-149428 GCA_026390555.1 Pseudomonadota bacterium | reverse complement strand
GGCGGAGCAATCACATCGGCAAACATGGGCACCACAAATGCAAAGTGGTGGCCAAATCAACTCAATGTCAGAGTCCTTCACAACAATCCAGAAGTTGGCGATCCGATGGATCCCGATTTCGATTATGCCAAAGAGTTCAAGTCACTTGATCTCGACGCCGTGGTTAAAGATCTCACCGACTTGATGACAGACTCACAAGACTGGTGGCCAGCTGACTACGGCCATTACGGACCATTCTTTATCCGCATGGCGTGGCACGCGGCTGGTACATATCGTATTCAAGATGGTCGTGGTGGCGGTGGCGCAGGGATGCAACGTTTTGCACCAACCAACTCTTGGCCAGATAACGGCAACCTCGATAAGGCACGACGCCTACTTTGGCCGATTAAGAAAAAGTACGGCAACAAAATTTCCTGGGCCGACCTAATGATCCTCACCGGGCATGTCGCTCTCGAGTCGATGGGTTTCAAATCGTTCGGCTTCGCAGGCGGTCGCTCAGACGTTTACGAATCAGACGACACTTATTGGGGGAAAGAAACAACTTGGCTCGGCGATGAGCGATACTCAGGTGATCGCAAACTTGCGAATCCGTTGGCCGCAGTTCAAATGGGTTTGATCTATGTCAACCCAGAAGGTCCAAACGGTAAGGCCGATCCAGTCGCTTCTGCACGCGACATTCGAGAGACATTTGCACGCATGGCAATGAACGACGAAGAAACCGTCGCACTCGTTGCAGGTGGCCACACATTCGGTAAAGCACACGGTGCTGGAGACCCAAATAAATATGTCGGGCCAGAACCCGAAGCTGCACCAATCCAAACAATGGGTCTTGGTTGGTTGAACTCAATGAATTCAGGTCGTGGTGTAGACACAATTACCAGTGGTATCGAAGGCGCTTGGACAACCAACCCGACCCAGTGGGATAACGAATATTTCAAAATTCTGCTTGAGAATGAATGGGAGTTAACCAAGAGCCCAGCAGGTGCACAGCAGTGGATACCAAAAGGTGGAGCGATGGCTGGCACTGTGCCAGATGCGCATGATTCTTCACGAACTCATGCACCAATCATGACGACAGCAGATCTCGCGCTGAAGTTTGATCCTGCGTACCTCAAGATCTCGAAAGATTTCTATGCAAACCCTGACAAGTTTGCCGATGCTTTTGCGCGCGCCTGGTTCAAACTTAATCACCGCGACATGGGGCCAAAGGCCCGCTACTTGGGCAACTTAGTGCCAAAGGAAGATCTGATTTGGCAAGATCCAGTTCCGAAGCCAGGCAAAGTGCCGACGGCAATAGATGTTGCAAATCTGAAGAAGAAAATCCTAGCAAGTGGGCTTTCGATTTCAGAGCTTGTCTTTACCGCATGGGCATCGGCTTCAACTTTCCGAGGCACAGACAAGCGTGGCGGTGCAAACGGCTCACGCATTCGTTTAGCACCTCAGAAAAACTGGGAAGCAAACAACACAACCGAACTAGCGAAGGCTCTCGAAATCTATGAAGCGCTGAGCACAGAAACGGGATTCTCGATTGCAGACCTGATTGTTCTTGGCGGAAACGCAGCAGTTGAAAAGGCTGCGCAAGACGCCGGAGTAACCGTTGAAGTGGCGTTCTTGCCAGGTCGCGGCGATGCAAAGGCCGAACAGACCGATGCTGATTCCTTCGCAGTGCTAGAACCAACTTTTGATGGTTTCCGCAACTACATGCGTACTGGGCACGCTCAGACAACAGAGCAGTTGTTGCTCGAGAAGGCTAGCCTACTCACACTTAGTGCTCCAGAAATGACAGTACTGGTCGGTGGCTTGAGGGCGTTGAATGCCAACTACAACCGTTCAAATCATGGTGTATTCACCAAGACGCCGGGCGTTCTTAGTAACGACTTCTTTGTCGCGCTGACTGACATCAACATTGAGTGGCATCCAACAGACAAATCCGAAGAGTTGTTTGAGGGTCGCGATCGCAAGACTGGCAAAGTCGTCTGGACAGGTACACGCAACGACTTGATTTTTGGATCAAACTCGCAATTGCGTGCAATCTCAGAGGTCTACGCTCAAAACGATGCGAAAGCAAAGTTCGTGCGCGATTTCGCTGCGGCATGGACGAAGGTGATGAATCTCGACCGCTTCGACAAATAAAGAAGCAGCGTTAAAAACTGTAGATCATTGGTACGGGGTCACTTCTGGTCCACTATCCCAAAGTTGATCGATACCTCTACTTCGCAGGCTACCAAGGAACTTTCCTCCTGTGACTCTTGCAAGCTGTCACCTAATGACTTCTAAGGGCCGCTTTATTTCCTTGATGACGGAATGGGGGGGATGAGTAGCTGTTAAGCTATTTTGGGCTAGGTAGCTTTTCCTCTCGTGTTCTGCTGGCAGGTTGAAAACGGTAATCTGGGTCGATAAAAAACAACATCCCCACAACCTCCCCCCACCTAAGTGGCTCTGTTGTAATGTCGCTACGACAGATCAGATACTTGCAGAAAGTAAATTGATCTTACTATCCTTAATTTCTAGCCCTTTTTAGCGGGTTTTCTTTTATAGAGCACAGCCAGTACTAAAAGGCTCATAACATCTTCTACAGGTATAGTCAGTGCCAAGGATCGCCGTATGCAACTTCCACCACCAGAAAAGGTGCCAGTGCCCCCTGCTATAGTTAAAAAAGCGGAGGATTACTCAGTGACTGCTCAGCGTGAGCAGAGGCATTTATGGAAGGCTTTTAACGACTCCCTTACACGAACAGAGGGGCAGTATGCGAACGATAGAGCGTTCCGTGGTAGTGAGGATCAGCTCGGACTCGATGTGACATTTCTCATCTATCGGCTTCAGAGCGGTAAGAAAGAACCCTCTCCTCGTCTCGATCTAGTCGCGCAGTTTTCTTCGTTCTCACGCGAGGAGATCTTCAAAAAAGCGGTGCAGCAGGATTTACGGGAGGACGTTGTTACCCTTGAAAGGAGGCGCGACGAGATAACCAAAAAGAGTGCTGTCGTAGCGATTGAGTATAGTATTGAATACCTAGAGAGAGAGCTGCAGCCGGGGCTCGAAGAGGAGCGCAAGCTCGCGACCTCAATCGAGCGAATCTTAAAAGATCCTTCCGTTGCACGCGAGTTAAAAACCGAGGAGGACAGGCAGGCTGCCGTTTGCGTGCTTAAAAAGCGTCTCAATACAGTACGTGATGAATTGACAAACGATGCGTGCGAGATCGCCTTACAGAGGCACCACCTGGAGGAGGCGAAAGGGTTATCCGCGCGGCTTGAAAGTACGGAGAGGAGCCGTCTTGGCCCGATCGATGAGGAAATAGCTGCCCTCAACAAGCTCATTAATAAGGCGCCGCCAATCACCATTCGAGATTTAATTCCTACGGAAAAGATACCCGAGTTTCTGAAAGTATGGGCAAAACTTGAAAGTCCTGGGCTCTTTATTCGCGAAGCGCACGCTGAGAGTGGAAAGGTATCTGTGGCCTCTTTTGGATTGGATGCGCGGGGCGTTGGTCGGTCAACAAGCTCTATATTTCTCTTTGACAAGAGCGGTATCACGCTATCGTACGCGAAGTTTGCTCCGCGGCTTGTGGAGAACAACTCGCCCCAAGTTCTTATTACGGAGCCCGACTTCTCAAAATTTGAGACGCCGAGCTCTCAAACTGCTCCACAGGGAGATCTCGCACTCATCACCAGGGCAGCGACTACGGCAGAGCATGAAGCACTTACTCTTTCATCGGGCAGCGTTGAAATTCACTCATTAAACGGAGCGCTCATAAAGGTTGGTCACATCCGTAGTCTCTCGGTGCAGCTCTTTGGGTCTCCTGTAATCGATATGACCAGGTCTGCCGGGGAGGACCAAACGAGTGTGAGGCTGGACTGCGATAAGGGCACTGGAACCGCGCCGCTCGTGTTGCTCTATGCTGAGATTCCTACCGTTACGGTTGAGGACCCATTGTTTCGCGATCAGGTTTCGGTAACCGTTGGAGATGGGCTAATAGAGCTGGGTGGCGTGCATTCGCTGCCGGTTGAATTGCACGTTGTAAAGGGTAGTGATCGTGTCGTTAAAATTCCCCTTACGCGCCCAGGTGTCGAGAACAAAGAGTTTAATTCAGCTAAAGCTATCCGAGCTAGGATCCTAGAAGCCTTGAAGTAAGGGTCACCGGATATTTTAAAGTAGATCGTAGATCATTGGTACGGAGTCACTTCTGGCCCATTATCCCAAATTCATTAATATCCCTACAGCTTTATTTCCTCAATGACGGGATAGGGGATGTGTAGCTGCCAAGCTATTTTGGGCTACATAGCTTTTTCTCTCGTGCTCTGCTGGCATATTGAAACGGTAGTCTGGGTCGATAAAAACAACATCCATACAGCATTCGGCCACTTAAGGGGCACTAATATAATGTCGCTACTACAGATCGGCTACCTACGGAAAGTGAATTGATCTTCGCAGCCCTGAACAAAATTCTTACAAATCCCTAACTCATATTAACTATCTCTAGACATTTCCACGGTAGATAGTCCGGGTATGCAGACTACCGCCGACTCAACTTTTCTTGATTCAAGGTCACTCGACAAAGTCAGCGATGTTGATCGTAAGGAGCGAATGGGGAAAGTTGTAGAGACTTTATCCAATTTCACTTTGCCACGCATCGACTTTAATCAGCTGTTGCAAGAGCAGCTGCTGAAAGCAAGGGAGCTCAAGTCGCGAATTCTTGCGCCGCTGACGTTAGGTGAACGTTTTTTGAATCTAATCGAAGGTCCATGGGCGCCGGCGTCGCAGGATCTTCCTGATCGGCGCGACCAGTCCGTTCCAAGTCAGGAACGAACTCCTTTCCGAAAGCCTTTTAAGGACGGGGTGGACTTATCCTCTCGGCAGGCTATTAAACGAAATGTAGGCTTAAGCGAGCATAGGTGGCCTCTTACTCGTTGGAGTTCGGTTTACGAGTATGATGTTCCAATTCAAAAGCTGCCGAACGATCTTCACGGATTAACTATTCTTCATCTCTCTGACATTCATTTCTTAAAAGGTTGTGCACGGCCGTGCGAAGAGCTTGCCCAAGTCGCCAAGTTCCTGGAATCAGGAAAGAGAAGGATAGATTTAATTTTACTATCGGGCGACGTTGTTACTCGCTCGCCAGAGGACCTGAACAAAGAGGCCTTGCGACAACTTCATCGGATGAGTGATGTGTGCCCCCAGTCGTTTATGGTGTACGGGAACCATGACTATCACGGGCATATGCCAGCGATTATTAGCAAGCAACTGGAGGAAGTGGGGTTTAATGACATCAATAATCATCACGTTAGTTTAAAAATTGGAAGATCCTCCCTCAATATTATTGGAGTTGACGACGCATATTTCGGAGATCCGATTCCACCAAAAACAATAGATAAAGATGCTATTAACATCGTCCTGACTCATAATCTCGACGCTATTCGAGGGGATTTTCCAGCCGATATCGACCTCATCCTCTCGGGCCATACGCATTGGGGAGAGCTAAAGATATTTGATGGCGCAAGTCTCATGCGTATGTGGGGATACTGCGACAACATAAATGGACATACCAAACAGTGGGACGTTTTGAGTAATCGAACTCTTTCTTTTGTTCATCCCGGCCTAGCTAGGTACTACGTGCCTTTTAGAGGGCTGCGGCACCCACCCGGAGTAGCGATACACTCCCTTTACGCCGCTCCTCCGGTGGGTGCAGTCTAAAAGGAGGATAGATGCTCGGTGTTCAAAAGATATCCGACACGGTAGCAAATCGAGTGTTCTCTTGGGTTCATCGCAACAATCTGGTGTACAACACCTGTTGGGAGGATCCCGCGATTGATAGGGTTGCATTAGATCTTTCAGAAAAGGATCGCCTGCTCGTTATAAGTAGCGCGGGCTGCAATGCCTTGGACTACCTCCTGGCAGGGTGTGGGGAGGTGCATGCTGTTGACATGAACTTTATCCAAAATGCGCTATTGGAATTAAAGCGGGCCGCTGCCATGACCCTAGAGTACTCTGATTTCGAGATGTTTTTTGGTCACGGGAGGCATGATCGAGCGCTAACCGTGTATCAGAGCATCCTTCGTCCGATGTTAAGCCAAGGCGCGCGCGCGTATTGGGACAAATATATTTATTTCTTTAGCGGGACCGGCTGGCGCGATTCATTCTATTATCGTGGATGCTCGGGGTTTCTCGCGAAGTTCCTCTTAACGAATCTCTTTCGAGTTAAGGCTCTTCAAAAACCTCTTGAAGACCTCGTTAACGCCGATTCTTTAGCGAAGCAATCACAGATCTATTACGATGAGATCAAGCCCCGATTGTGGACCCGATGGATAGAGTGGTTGATTAGCCGCGATCTAACCATGAATCTAATGGGAGTTCCGCGCGCCCAAAAAGAGCAGATGACTATGCAGTATCCCGGAGGAGTCCCGAAGTATATCGAGAATAGTTTAGAAACAGTTCTCACGAAACTTCGATTCAGAGATAATTACTTTTATAGGGTATACATGGAAGGGCGGTACCCGCACGATTGCCGACCTGAGTATGTGAAAGAGGGTAATTTCGATCTACTTAAGCGGCGGGTCTCCGACCTTCACATCCACACTGGAACGGTCGCCAAAATCCTTGAAGAGACCGACCTTCGGTTCTCTCGGTTCGTACTCCTTGATCATATGGATTGGATAAGTACTCATAAGCCTCAAGAGCTAGTTCGTGAGTGGAACGCCATACTCTTTCAGGCCACGTCGAAGGCGCGGGTAATTTATCGTAGCGCCGCCCTCGACGTAACATACCTCGACCACCTGGCTGTTGACTTCTTAGGTTCCCGTTATCCTTTAGGGGGGCTCCTTCTCCAGCAGCGTGATCTTGCCAATTCTCTGCACCCCTCTGACCGGGTTCATACTTACGCAAGCTTTCACATAGTGGATTTACCAGAGAAATGAACACAAGCGTTTTATTTCACGAGTGTAAAACCTTATTGCAACTTACTCTCCCGAAGAGATACGGAGATAGTCAGAGTGACAGGCTGGACACGTTCTATGCCAAGCAGAGTGTTACCTACGACGTTTTTCGAGATCGCCTCCTGCATGGGCGTGAGCAGTTGATGCGGGCCATCCCAATGCCAGTTAACGGAACTCTCGTTGATATGGGGGGAGGGACCGGGCGAAATATAGAGTGGCTCGGAGAGCGATTGGAGTCAGCGGCCTCTGTGACCGTCGTTGATTTATGCTCGTCACTACTACATATCGCGGACCAACGTATTAGGAGCAAGGGATGGCAAAATGTAAAAACACGACTCGCTGATGTGACAACATACGCTCCGGCTGAAGGCCTTGTTGACGCCGTTACCTTTTCGTACTCACTTACCATGGTACCGAATTGGTTTGATGCCGTAGAAAATGCCTACGCCATGCTGAAGCCAGGAGGTTATATTGGAGTCGTTGATTTTTATGTATCTGATAAGTGGCCAAACGATGGGATGGTTCGGCATTCCGGATTTTACAGGAATTTCTGGCCCGCGTGGTTTGGCTACAGCAACGTCTTTCTCAACCCGGACCACCTCACGTACCTAGGTCGTCTCTTTGAGATGGTTCGGCTCGACGAACGGAAGGGTAAAGTACCGTACCTTCCGGGCCTAAAAGCCCCATATTACCTGTTTGTGGGAAGAAAGCCGCTTTTAGTCTGATCAGAGCTGCAGGTCCTTTTCTTCTTTCCTGAAGATTCGACCAGGTTGGATAGGTAACCTTGCTTCAAAGAGAACCTGCTGGCGGCACTCTCAGCGCCGCATCACAGATAGTTTGCAGCGTACCGAAATAACCAACAAAAACAATAATTCCTACAGGCTCATCCGGGTTTCGAGTGGGTAGTAGTACCCATTTATGTGTTAATTACTGTTTGTTTGCACAAGGTTAGTGGCAGATTGACATGCGAGAGTTTGAACATAGGAAGATCGAATACCTCTTTGCGAGCATTTGATCCGAGGCAGAGCCTCACCCCTTAGTGAGCGCTGCTCGGAGTACTCTCTTATACTAAAGGGTGAATAGTTACTTAAAGTTACAAATATAAAAAAAACTCGGAACAGATTTTGCACTCTCATGCTACCTTCCCTTTCCCTAAGAGCTTAAAAGTTTGCTTCACCCCCGGGTAAGGCGAGACTCCTGCTTGAAACAAGTCTCTTAAAGGCCCGATGATTGAACTCGGTATAGTAGACCTTAGCGCATCAGCTCGTAGGCATCTCGCCTCGCTCGTTGAACGTTGGGCCTGGGTTTCACCAGAAAGCCGAGTTTCTACCCCACGCGTATCCCTACACCTACTCTCTCCAGAGGAGGTTCGATTCCACGGAGCGCTGGATGTGTGCGTTGTTGGACCGGAGCTAATCGCATGCGACGCAGCATACATTACGACCCTTCGGCAGGAGCTAAGCGATAAACTAATTCTGTGTGTTGTTGATTCTCGTACCTATTCCTTCGGTACAATAGAGCAGCTAGGCCGTCTCGGAGTCGATGATGTCCTAGTCGATACCGCAACGAGCGATGAGTTCTTTAGGCGCCTTGTGCTTCTACAGAGGCGCATGCGACACAAAAAACGGGGACGCCTGATTGTCGTTGACTCAGCTCGCGGAGGTGTAGGAGTTACCTTTGTTGCCGCCGGTTTGGCAGAGGGCTGGGTTTCGAAGAAGGAGCGGGTATGTATCGTTGATTGCGACGTTATGTCGCACGATCTAACGCGCTTTTTGCGGGTCAAGCCGCATGTAAACGAGCCGCTACGTATCCTTATAGAGCAACAACGGGTTGTAACGAGTGAGACAGTTGCAGAGTGCGCGCGTGAGGTTTGGGCAGATGAGTCGCGCCTAATGTGTGTCCCACCACCGGCTGGAAGCGATGATTCGGTCTTAGTTAGTCCGCAGGCATCGAGGGCTTTTATCGCGGTGCTTGAAACCCTGACAACTCTGCACGATAAGGTTATTGTCGATGCCTCCTCACTGCTTGCAGCAGCGCGACACTCACTCTATCAGGCGGCCAATGAGGTTGTTTTCGTTATTAATCGCGATCCGGCCGGAGCTTTTGCCAGCCGACAGGCGCTCTCAGTTGTAGCGGGATACCTAAGACCTGAATCACAATTAAAGGTCGTACTAAATGATAGCGGGGGTGTTTCGGCATCAAGTACTCTCTTTAAACGTGAGGTGATCTCCGTTGTAGGGCGCTCCTTTGAGTGTTACGCCGTGCCGCACTCCGCACGTGCTGCGCGTTGGCCGTGCAGTGGGCACACCCCATATAGATTTCTCCGTCGGCATCTCTCATCAATGCTTGTAGATCCAGAACTGAGCGGTAGTGCACAGCACACCGCGCAGGATGGGGCCTTAGAGCGTGGTTGGGTGATGTGTAGAGAGCTCGGACGAACTTTCGTCAAGAGCCTCTGGCGGGGGAGAAAGGGGGAGGCAGCTCTGACATCAGGACGGCAGGTAGGAGCAAGTACTAGGTCATACAACTCACTTACTCTTGGATTCACCGAGAATCTTTTAGAGCAGGGAGAGCTTGTATCAAAACCGGTTTTGCTCGGATAGCTGCTGCGCATTAAGCGCGGCGTTTCTGGTGTTGGGCGTTAGGAGAGATACTTAATATAATTGCGCACGTTCGGGGTGCCCACGACTAGGGAGTAAATGATGGTAAAGGCAATTGCAACGGCGATGTTAAAGGTACTAGTAGCGGCACAGGTAAAGGTAAATCAGGAGCGTGGTTACACGTTGCTTGAGTATTGTGCTGGTGCGGCCATTATCACAGGCATTTTGTGGACCTCGCTAAGCGCTCTCGGAGGCAATCTTAATACGCTGCTTACCGCCGTTGGTGGTTGGGCGACGACCAGAGCTGGCGAGGTAGTGCAGTAGTCTTAACTCTAGTCTTAAACTCAGGAGGTAGATCGTGGTTGCTCGTGTATCTCGCTCAGACTTGCGGCGCTATTCAGCTGCCGGAACGGTGCTTGGCTTCGTTGTATTCGGAGCTGGCCTGGTCGGTGCTGCCTTTGTAGCAGGCAGGGGACAATCATCTGAGTTGAGGGACGAGCGGCCACGCGCCTTTGTGCCTGAGTTTAATGTCGTGGAGGTGCCGGTACCGGAGCGCCCGGTACCGGCAGGCATATTTATGCGCGATGTTGCTATCAGGTTTGAGAAATATCCGGAGCACCAGTTGCCACGCGGAGCTGTGCGCAAGCTAGATGATATTAAGGATAGCGTTGCTCTTGTGGCGCTTCCAGGCGGGCTGCCGATCCTAAGCGAAAACATCGGCTCAACCGATGAGGCTACGAATCCCGTTATTGGGCGCATTCCGCCCGGGATGCGAGCCATGACGGTGCGAGTTGATGCAACGGCGGCGGTCGAGGGTTGGGCTCGCAGCGGCTCGGTTGTCGATGTGCTATTGATCGAAAAAAATCGCACTACAGTTGTTGCCGAGCAGGTTAAGGTTATATCGGCCGAGCGCTCGCTAGCACCCATGGATGCCTCTGGAACCGCGCCCATACCGAGCACTGTAACGTTGCTCGTTACTCAGGAGCAGTGTCTTGCAATCAACACCGCCGTGCCGATGGGTAAGATCGCCTTCGCTCTGCGCAGTAACCGCGACTCAGGGAGCTGGCGTGATACACACTTCTCCTCAGAGGACCTGGAGGAACCAGGCGCCGCTAACGAGAACCTGAAGGTTCAGGGAGTTGTTTTAGTTGGAGAGGGGGATGATGCGCGCCGCTTTGCACTGATTAACGGAAGTTGGCTGCCTGCAGATGAGTTGCCGGCCGGATTTCTGCTCGGACAGGGGCATAGGTGAGTATGAGTATGCCAGGCGATGCGCAGGCACCAAGCACCCCAGCGCTTTCTCCGGTGCTCTCGCACGTATTAAGCGAGGTGCGCCGAGCCACTGCATGGCAACGGGATGGGGATGCAGCGATCGATCTCGCTGCAAATGTCTCCGAGGTAGCTGCGCGCATCGGCATTGAGCTATCAAGTTTTGAGCGTGATGAGGTTCTGACGCACCTTGAGGGGGATGTTCGTACCTTCGGTATCCTACAGCCCCTAATAGATGACCCCCGGATCTCTGATATTATTATCTCAAGTTGCAGCAAGATAGCTGTTCAGCAGGGACGGCGCAGCATTCGCACCCAGCTAAGATTCTCCGATCAGCGGGCATACGAAGCGTACGTTGAAAAGCTGCTGCATCGAGCCGGAACTTCCTACTCAACTAAGCAACCGATAGCAGACGGCATGGTGGGCTCCCTAGTGCGGATACACGCTGTGCATCGCTCGCTATGCGAGGAGGGTCCATATCTTACGATTCGAATTAATAGGTTTACCTCCGTTAGCGTTAATGACCTGGTGCAGGCCGGACTCGCTCCGCAACCGGTTATGGATTATCTGGCGGCCATTATAGGGATCGGACGAACGATCCTGGTGGTAGGGGAGGTGGGCACCGGCAAGACCACCCTAGCACGAGCGCTTGCAGCTACGATTCCACACGATGAGTCTGTACTTGTAATTGAGGACACCCCTGAGATCAGACTAGATCATCCGCATGTGCGTTACATGACCACCCGCGAAGAGAATCTTGAGGGCACCGGCCGGGTCTCTCCCGCGCAATGTATTCGCGCCGGCATGCGTATGGCGATGAACCGCATTATATTTGGTGAGATCCGTGATTCAGAGGCGGCTGAAGCGTTCGTGGACGTATGCGCTTCCGGTCACTCCGGACTCTCAACGTTACACGGGCGTAGCGCGCTCGATGCTGTTACCCGTCTTGAGCTCTTTCTAGCGCGCGCACAACGTAGCGCAGACAGAGCGCTACTGGGAGCGCAGGTAGTTACGGCGGTGCAGATCGTTGTTGTCGTAGACGTTTGCAGGGCCACCGGCCAACGCCGCATCGTAGAAGTGCGTGAACTCGGCCCCGTTGCCGATGGGGTTCTGCGACAACGGGAGATCTTTGCCTACAGGATTATAAACGGACAGCCAGCATGGGTGGTTGCAGGTAGAATTAGCGCCTTTAGGGATAAGCTTGAGAAGCCCCCATTTAATTTTGTCTTTTCCTCCCTCGGTGAAACGCTCGATCTACCGGTTGAGGTTTCATACCGTGAGGCGGCGAAATCTTTAAAGAGGTAATGAGTAAGCAGTGCTAAGATCTCGAGACCGCTCCATCATACAAACCCTTGTAAGCTCCTTCGGGAGTTATCGCAGGGAGCCGCAGGTCACGCTGCGCCCGAGTGCTCGGAGCTCTTATGCGCGCATCTTAGCGCAGGCAGATATGCAGCCTGCGCTAATTCTTCGCTACTGCGGCGTAGTTGTAATCGGCGCCGTTATCTGTGGTCTGTTTATAGGGTGGCTCAGCAGTGTTCCTGCGCTTATCACCGGATGCTTAGCGATCGTAATGGCGGTCAGACGCAGAGCTCGACAACGGTCGGATGAGTTAGAGCGAGACCTGCCCGCACTCTTAACCTCTGTGGCATCCTCGGTGCGGGCAGGTATAGATCCCCTTTCAGCGCTCGCGGCTGCAGAGGAGTTCTTTCCGCCAACCTCGACCATAGCGCGTGAATTAGGACGCTTTAACAGGGATCTTGTCGCCGGAGCAGATGAAGAGGTTCTGGTGCGAGACCTTATGAGTAGTATCGCAAATCCAGATCTGGAGCTCTTTAAACGGTGCCTGACACTCTCTAGGCGGCACGGTACATCGTTAGCTGATCCGCTGCACCGTATCGTCAGAGTCGTGCGCCAGCGCCAATCGTTTCGAAGAAAAACGCGCGCGGCACTCGCTATGCACCGCATGTCCGCGATCGGCATAGCATTCTGCGCAACCGCTATAGGCGGTATTCAAGCGGTGATGAACGGAGCTGGGATTACCATAGCGTGGGCGCATCCAATTGGTAGTAAGTTAATGATTGGCGGCGTGTGTTTAATCTCTCTGGGCGTAGTCTGGATGATGTCTATGGGCAAAGAAGAGAAGCTATAAATGATTCCACAGACTATTTCATTCTGGTTCTGTTTGCTCGTAATCGTATCGGGCGCGTTGCTTTGTGCCTGGTCTTATCGAATAGCCATAACGCAAGGGATCGCTACCGAGTTACTATCTGAAGCCAAGCCAGTAGTCGCTAAGCGCAGGCCGCCCCATACAACGCAAACAAAATACCCCGCTAAGCGCTACTATGCTTGGGTGGTTGGGGCTTGTATATTTATTACTGGGCGCCTACTGATCGGCGCTAATTCTGGTATTGCAGAGCTGCTCTACGTAGCGCTTGGAGCACTAGCCGGCGAGATGTTCTTTAGGGTGCGCGCACAGGGCCAGCGTGAAAAACAGATCAGACGAATTGAGTTTCATCTTCCGACCGCGATGGAGCGGGTTGTAATGGCGGTTGGAGCAGGTCTCGACGTTATACCGGCTCTGGCTGAGGCTAGTCGCCAGAGCAGCGATCCTGTTTCAATGCTTATGGCGCAGGTAGTAGAGCTCTCCGATGCTGGAATGCCGGTTGAAGACGCATTTTCTACCGTCTCAGGGCAGGCGCTGAGCCCCTCCTTGCGACACGCCTTCGTTCATCTAGGGCTTGCCTACAGGCAGGGGGGCGAGATCGTGCGACCCCTTAGAGAGCTCAGTGACGCCACGCAGGTGCAGTATCAGGAATCAATAGAGGAGCAGATAGCGAAGTTGCCGGTTAAGGCGGTCCTACCCTTAGTGCTGACCTTTGCTGGGCTGATCGTATGCTTTTTAACGGTGCCCCTTATGCAGGTCGGGTCTATTACAGCGAGGGTGGCCCATGTCGCGCAGCAACAACAGTAACAACAGGGGCTCGGTCTCGCTCCTATTTATAGTGGTAGTACTTCCACTCCTATTATTATTCTCGTGCCTTGGTATAGAGCTGACCCAATTCTTCGGTGTGCATGATGATATTCAACAGGTCGTCGATAACGACACCAGGGCCAGCCTCACCAAGCGCTTATCAGCGAGCGATACTCAAGGGATGATACGAACGCACCTCAATCGATTAAGTAACTTCGTTGAGATAGAGAAGGTTACTACCACAAAGACCGTACTACAGAGCCAGACGAGGGTAGAGGCCAGATACCGCGGGATATTTGGCGAGCTATTTGAAAGGTTAAGTGGCAAAAAATTTACTGTTCTACCGGTTCGTGTTAGCGCACGGGTACGCAAGGTGGACTCGGCGACGCTAATCGTTCTCGATCGAACGGTGCTCGATGCTGCTGAGGGATGTAGCGATGCTAAGCTAAAGGCTTTGCAAACCTTCGTTGACGCCCTAACCCAGAGTCTTCTAGCTGCGGGCTCAAAACAGGTAAGCGTTGCAGTTGTGCCGGGGGATGCGTATGCGGTGCAGGTCTTGGACCCGGCATGGAGTGGAGACTTTTTAAAGCATTGTAGGGATCGTAACGCAGATCTTCCCTTTGATACGGCGAGCTTGTCCGGCAGCGCAGCAAGTTATCTTTCGGAAGAGGTTGCACATGGGGTTGTTGAGGCGGCGCGCGCTACGCTTTTTTCAATTACAGCCGAAGCGAGAGCGGTTGTGTTCATTCAACAGGGGGGCAATCCGGCGAGCTATGCGCATGCGCGCACCATCTTTACGGTCCTCGACGAAAAACTAAGAGGGATGCTGGCCAAGGTTATAGGAATTCATCTCCTGATTGACTCCGATGGAATGGAGCAGACGCCAGATGTGTCAGTTGTACCGGGTCAGGAAGCTTATGGGGTAGCACTAAGATCAATAACGACCACCACCCAGGAGATAGCAGGCCCGCTACTTATGGCGGCCGTTGTAGGCCGAATTGGTGAGAAAACTGTACTTGTATTTTAAGGTGTGTAGAGCATGCGGCTCAGATCTGAAAACGGAATAGCGGTACTGGAAGCGGCTGTGTGGAGCAGCGTCCTGCTGCCCTGCTTTATTTTTGCCGCCTCACTCGGCATCTTTGTGCACGATCAGAGGATCGTAAGCATCCTACCCGAGGCGCTCCTGAGAGAGAGCGCTGCGCCGGGGCTACGCTGGGTCTCTGATGGGAGCGGCGGAAGTTTTAATGTTGATAACGTTGAGCTTGAACGGATCGTTACAACGATGGCCGTAAGCGGAAGAGCAGAGGCCAGGGCGAACGTCTTTCACGCCGAACAGATCTCATCGCGCGCCTGTTACTGGGTATATGGGGTGCGGGCTGACACAGGATTGGTAGGAACCCGGGAACTCGAATCGTGCCAATCACAGGGAGCTATAGCTCTAACGGATGTTCTTAACGGGATGCTTACTCAAGCGCTAAAGGGTCGTATCGGAGTGCCGATTGAAGGCTCTAATCTGAGCGCAGGCTACGTAGAGCGTATCGTGTTGATAGGTGTTGCGATCGGAGGAGAATTCTCACACGTTCATACCTTATTTGAAAAACAGCAGATCGAATTTGCACATGTGTCTTTTCCACGAAGAGAGGTAACCCTATGAAGCGTATCCTGACAGCGTTTAAGAACGTGCGGCTGAGAGGAAAAAAGAGCGAGGATACTAAACGGCTGCCATCCCTTGTTAAGGCCATGCGAAGCCTAGTTTCCGGCTCAGTTATGCGCGAAGTAGTTGCGTCCTCGCACGATAGAAGGCAGTGGGGAGTACTTGCAGCGGCCTGGGTTGGAGTTAGCGAGCGTGAGTTTATAGGCGCAGCGGCGCGTGAGATGGGGCTTGAGTTTGAGGAGCACGTTGTTGCGCCAGATCTGACTGGCTTTGGAACGGAGGCGCGCGCCATCCTTGCGGCCTTACGCAAAGCGGGCGTAAGTGTTGTTATAGAGCAATCTGCGGCAGCGCGCTTTGTGGCGGTAGATCCAGCGGAGGTGCGCGCGTTAGCGCTCTATGATGGTTCTCAGGAGATCTCAATTGCACCCTGGTCCGAGATCGCTAAGGCGCTCGATGCTGCCGAGCGGGTCATCGCTGAGGGTGAGGCGAACGCAGACTTTATGTCCAGCAAGAAGCAGGATGAGATCAGCGCCAAGGTGATAGAGATCCTGGTGCGCGAAGCGGCGCTGCACGGCGCGCAAGCAGTAGAGTTAATAACTAACGACGAGAAAACGCGCTATCAATTTACAACTCCGCAGGGGAAAACAGGGGTAGGTTCAATTAATCGCGAAGCGCTCCAACACCTCCTGCGTCATCTACATCTGCAGGAGGGAACAACTAAGGCCATCTCGCAACGTGAGGTCTTTATCCGCTCACTTGGAAACGCTGCAAATTTTAGACTCTCCTGGGGCGCTAACAGTGATGAGAGGCAGGTGACACTTCCTGCCCCGCGGCAAGAGGACGTGTTACCGGCACCTCTAGCGCGGAGTGCGGCGCAAGTAGTGCCGATAAAAGTAGCAGAGGCTCCAGCTTTGAGCGTAGTAGTTGAAAAGAGTGTCGCTATACCGATCCTCGTTATAGATGATAATCCCATGTTTTGTAGGGTAATAGAGCGGTTGCTTAAACGGGATGGGTTCGATCCCTGCTTTGCAGAGAACGGCTCCGTTGCTTTAGAGAAGCTCGCAAGCTCAACGGCCTTTCGTCCCAAAGCTATTATCTGCGACCTACATATGCCGTTAATGAACGGCAAGGACTTTCTGCAGCGGGTTAAGAGCGATGAGCGCTTCTCTTCTATTCCGGTAGTAATGTTGACCTCTGATGAGGATGTAGAGGCAGAGTTAAGTCTGCTTAGTAGCGGTGCTGCAGCCTTTCTCTCTAAGTCCAAGGACCCGCGTGTGCTGAGCGCGCAGATCCAGAAACTAACCAGGGGTGGCGTATTGCAAGAGGCCGCATGATAGAACGGTGTGGAGCAGCCCTTGGGCGTGCGCTCGCGCACTGTAGCGTGACGAATACGACATCTATGGAGCAGCTGCTTGAACGGATGGCGTGGGAGCTTGGACATGTAGTGCCGCAACAGTTCGCAGCACTTGCTATTATATTCAGACGCACGGATGGTTCCGCTATGGTTGGACGAGCGCAGCCGCAATTGGCGCTGCCAACTGAAACGTTGCTTGGGCTCCTAGTTGAGGAGGGCGGGCGAGAGCTTACCTATCGTGTTAGGGATCACGCCCTGGATTCCGCCAGGTTTATAGATGCGCGCTACAGAAGCTCCATATTAGTGCGGCTACCGTTACCACCATCAATTGAAGTAGCCGGAGAAGCCGCGCTGTGGATAGGTCTTGTTAGCTCCGCTACAGCAGGGCACGTAGAGGATGCGCGTCAAATTGGAAGGACGATATCAGAGTGGTTCGCTACCTATGCGCCGGTGTTGCAGACCTTGGCTGAGCAGAGTACGGCACTTAATAGAGCTAAAATGCAGCTACGAGAGGCTTCATCGATAGCGCACGATGCCAGAGCTCCGCTGGGGGCTATTAAGCTCCTTGTTGCTGAGAATTCTCGCTTAGACAGCACCTCTCAGGGGGATCTTCCCGTTGTGCTAGCCGAGCTCGACTACCTAGAGGAGCTGCTTTCACGCTGCTCGCCGAACGCCCTTAATGCAGGCGCGGAGCGGCAGGGCCATAGTGAGCTGTGTAGCGTTATCGCGCAGGTGGTGCGGCGCTTCGGTCCGGAGCTAAGCCAGAGCTCACTCTCAATAACGGTTGATACACCAACTACTCCGATACCGTGCTGTATCTCAGAGCTCGACTGTGCACGGGTGCTGACCAATATACTTAGTAACGCTATTCGCCATTCCGAGCAGGGGGTTATTAGGATTGAGGTTCTAGAGGATGTAAAAGCGGGCCATGTGCAGATTGCAATTAAGGATAACGGCCCCGGATTTCCTAAGTCTGTACTTGATCAGTTCGTAGCAAGAACACAGGGGAACATAGCGCAAGAGACCATAGCGGCGGCGGTTGGGTGGGGCCTCGGCCTTACCTCATCCAGACAACGGGTTGAGCAGAGCGGCGGCACTATGCGGCTGCTAAGTAACGAGCAGGGTGGCGCTATCGTAGAAGTAACTCTTCGAAGGCTGGGAGCCTTCTCCGCAGCCACGGTGGGGATGCAATCTAAGGGGCGCGCCGCCAACTCCGGCTCTAAGCTTTCATATGCTAGTAATCTGATTATTATCGATGACTGTCCAGACCAGAGCGCTTCGCTAGCGCGGGTGCTCGCAACGCGCGGAGTTTCGGTGAGATCCTTTACCTCGGTTGAGGGCGCGATGGGAGAGATCGTAGCGCATGAAAGCTGGCGCATACTGTGTGATGCTCATATGCCGGACGGCGGGGCAGAGCGCTTGTTACGCACGTTGCGGCAGAGCCGGATGAAACGCAGGGTTGGCGTGGTGAGTGGAGAGTCTTGCGACGATCTACTTTACAGCCTAGCAGCGCTCGGTGCAGAGGCATTTTTTCTTAAGCCGCTCGATCTGAATGAATTTGATCTGTGGCTGGCGCCAGAGATTTTAGAGCGCGCATCTCTAGCTATACAGGCCTTGTAAGACGGGTGTCGATCGGAGCCCCAAGTAGCGGTGGGAGCTCCGGGTGTGGCTGTCTGCCGCCCTGTGATGGGACGAGCTGTTGTTTCGAATCCTGAATCTGTTTCTGGAGCTGCATCAGCGCATCAAGAACGGTCTCAGGACGTGGTGGACAGCCGGGTATATACATATCAACCGGGAGGATCTTATCGATCCCAGCAACCGTAGTGTAGTTATCGTAGAAACCACCTGAGGAGGCGCACGCACCGAACGCGATCACCCACTTCGGCTCGGTCATCTGCTCGTATACCCGCAGCAACACAGGGGCCAACTTGTGGTTTACCGTGCCAACCACCCAGAGTAGGTCTGCTTGACGGGGGGTAAAGCGGGGCAGCGCAGCTCCGAACCTATCGGCGTCGTAGTGCGAGCAATTAACGGCCATAAACTCCATTCCGCAGCAGGCGGTTACGAAGGGATATGAAAAGAGGGAGTACTTGCGGGCCCAGCCGAGGGCGCTCTCAAGGGTGGTGGTGAGGAAGCCGGATTGATCGGGTGCTTGTATCATAACGTCTATAATACTGGGTTCCTGTAAAGATCGCTACCGCCAGATAAGCTAATGATCTATTTAAATAAACTTGATAGACTGCCACTTTATAGGAACCTCAAGGGCTTACCCCCTATGAATACACCCCCTGCGATGACCCCCCAACAGGAGCAGCTCTCCGATACATCGAGATCGGCCTTTGAGCTCTATCGGCGGCTAGCGGTGGGGGATGCCTCACTCCTGCACCTAATAAGCTACGAGCTTATTCAGGGGCTCTTTGCAAATCTGCCCGGACTGCCCGGACTCGCCGCGCGCTCTATATTATATCCGCACCTGTTTAAGGGGTGTGGGCGTCGCCCAGCCTTTGGCCGGGGCGTTACGATACGTGTCCCGAAGCAGATCTCAATTGGGGAGGGGGTTCTTATTGATGATTATGCGGCGCTCGATGTGCGCGGCGCACAGGGCTCAATCGAGCTGCATGACAGGGTAAGCATCGGGCGCTTTACTACTGTAGCGGCTAAAGGTGGCGCGATAACTATCGGTGCCGGCTGCAACGTTGGCTCGTACTGCCGAGTTGCAACGAACTCACGGGTTGAGCTGGGCGAGAGCGTTTTAATTGGGGCTTATTGTTACATCGGACCAGGCAATCACAGCGAGGGCGTTGATGGAGCAGCCCTAATCTCAGCACCGATGCAGATCCAGGGCGGGGTTAAGATTGGCGAGCACGCTTGGCTCGGTGCGCGCGCAACGGTGCTAGATGGTGTCACTATAGGGAAGCACGCAATCATCGGAGCGCACTCGCTTGTTATGGAGGATGTGCCGGATTGGGGGGTTGCTGTTGGCACTCCAGCTAGAGTTATAAAGGTGCGGACCCCGTAGTCAGGGGGCTCATCACCGCAAGCTGGATAGCCCTTCTCTGTTTTGTGGCCTTTTTTGTTTTGCGGCCTTTTTATTTTGTGGTGGTGTGTTTAGGTATCTAGAGAGCTTTTGCGTACCCTCTATCGTAAGCTAGAGTAGCTGTGATGAGGCGATTTTTACCCATACTCTTGATTATTATTATATTTAGCGCTGCTGCCGGTGCTGGAGGGTATCTGCTGTGGCGTAAGTTTGAGCGGGCCTTTCCAGCCTTGCCACCAGCGCTCTATGCAGGGATGTTGCAGGTTGCTGGGGGGCGTAATATTGCGCTCTTTATAGATAGCACGCGGGGCGCGCGCGATCTCTCTGTAGCGCTCGGCGAGGGGGCTCTTCCGCCACAGCGCGCCATGACCGTGGACTCCTCTGGTAGCACAGCACTGCCCCTAATTTTGAGCGGTAAGAATAGTCGCGTTAGGCTAATAGGCTTTGAACGCATTACGGGGCGCTATGAGGGGGACTTTATAGATCCGATTACGAACGAAAATGGGAGTTGGTTTCTGGAGCGGGTTGTTATTAGTGAGGCGCCCGCCGCGCTAAGCGAGGATCTATCGAGTTGGGGTTTGGCGTATCGGGAGCTAATCAGTGGAAAACATCAGACTAGCCCCTCGCAGGTGGAGTTAGATGCAGATCTACGCAACCTAGAGTTAGCGCAGCGCAGCTCCCCAGAGGGCCGCTTGGTAGCGCTCGGTAGAGAGGGCATCCAGCGAGAGTCGCACTGGATTGAGCAGGTGTTGCAACTAAAACCCCCTGAAAGATCGCCAACCTTTGACTCTGATCTTCAGCGTGCCTATCGGGTCAGAGATCTATTGGACCAGATTGCAGAGCAAAAGCGACTCTTAAGTGGCTCTGAATATGCCGAGCCGGAGCGAGATCTAAATAGAGAGACGCAGAGTGAGCAGGAGTTTTACAATGAGCTTCAATAAATGGGCGCTATTATCACTCTGTAGCCTTATCTTTATCTTTATTTTTGCGGCAAAGATATGTGCGGCTGACCAGAAGAGTATAACTATCAGTTTACCAATTAATGTAACTGGAGATCCTGTACGGGCGAATCTCTTCCTGATAGCGCCAGAGCGAACCATTGCTGCTACCTCTGCAACGATTATTTCGAGTGCTGCTCAAGATAAGGTTATTTTGGTCGGGCGTCTTGCGATACCCGACATTATACAGGGTAAGCTACAGGCTCTCTTTGTGCTTGAAACTAAGGAGGGGGCTCTCTTTACAGCATCCCGAGAGATTGCACTCCCTGTTATAGAGCCTGAGCTCCTGCTTGATACAGCCGCAATACGCAAGCAGATCGAGCGACAACGGGACGGCGCCACTAAGATAGTAGATGGCGAGGGTGTTGCGGCTGCTCGGGAGTTGGCGCGAGCTAGATTAAACGCAATAAAAGCGAGCTCGACTCCGGTCGCATTTAAGAAGCGTGAGGCAGAGCTAAATGAGCAGCTAAACCTTTTAGAGCTGCGGGTCAGAGAGGGTGGGGCTGCAGGGGGTGCGGCTGTGTCGAATGAGCTACAAGAGCAGCTAAGCTTAATCGAATCGACCAGGGGCGAGCAGATCGATCTCTTGCAACGCGAGCTGCATCAGCTACAACGGGAACGGCGTGGATAGCGCGGGGACTTCTTAGGGGGGTCTATACAAAAGGGAGCTCATCACTGACGATGTCGTAGCGCAGATTCTCTCTCAAGATCATACCCGCTTTGGGGTCTGGATGGGTGACCCCTTACACTATAAAGAGAGCGAGCAGTTTGTGGCTCGCTATATCGAACGTGCTCCACTCTCTCTTGAGAAGCTCTTCATACAACATAATTCAGTCGCCTACCGTACAAAGGATGGAACGGCGCATGAGTTCGACGCACTAGAGTTTTTGGCGGAGCTCTCGTGTCATATACCTAAGACCTACGAGAGCATCACCAGATACTACGGACGATACTCCTCAAGACGACGAGGCGAGCGGGCTAAACTCGCGGCTCATTCCGCAAAGGAAAAAGAGAGCGAACCAGAGAGCAGGACAGAGAGCGACTACCGCAGTGAGTTCCGTAAGAGTGCTTGGGCCGCCTGCATTAAGCGCACTTGCGAGATAGATCCACTTGAGTGCCCCAAGTGCAAGGCGCAGATGCGGATTGTAGCCTTTATTCAGCATGAGCACTCAATCAAAGATATTATGAAGGCAGATGGGGCTCCCAGACTTCAGAGCACCGCCAGCTATCCCAAAGTTTATCGATACCTCTACCTCGCAGGATACCTATGAGCTTTCCTCTTGTGACTCTTTTGAGCCGTCACCTGATGACTTCTAAGCGCCGCTTCATTTTCTTGATAACGGGGTAGGGGGGACGTGTAGCTGCTATGCTATTTTTCGCTACTTAGCTTATCCTCTCGTGCTCTTCTGCTAGGTCAAAAACGGCAATCTGAGCGACTAGAAACAACTTTTCTACAACTTTCGGCCATACCAAGGGTCCTGTTGCAATGTCGAGACCGCAGATCAGCTACTTGCGGAAAGTGAATTTATCTTCCTATCCTTCCTTTGGAGTTATAGAGGGGGGAGAAATGAAGAAGCTACTCGGGTTCGCGGCAGTCATTGGTGCATCGTTTGTGCTGGTCGGCATGCCCAGCGTCTCTGCAGAGAAAAAGAATACGCTACCGAAGCCACCACCACCTCAAAGCTCTCGCACAGATAAGGAGATGGACTACGGGGTCGGCAATTCGATGAACAGGCTAAACGACGCTATCGACCGACTTCTTAATCCCGGCAGCAGTCCACCGAAACAGCCTGTAGTAGACACCGCCAGGCCGGGGATACAGCCCGATCCGGTTGCCACCTCAAACCCACAGCTTAAGCAGGAGTGCGAAGCGGCACTCGCGCGGCTCCAAGACTCAATCAACAAGTACTTTAAAGCCGGCCAAGAGAGCTACGACAAGCAGATTAAGGCCATCAACGTAAATAAAAAACTCAAACCACTCGCCAAACAAGGCCGCGTGCTCGGGCTTATGAGATGGTGGAAGGGTGTGCTGGCAGACCAGAAAAACATCAACGCTGAGATCGCGAAAAAGAAGACTGCCTGCTCAGACACCTCGCCACATCCAACAAATGCCTGGTCCTTGGAGGAAGGAAGCCGGGTAAATGCCGAAGACGGCAAGGAGCTTGCAGACATCGTCAACGGCCTTATTTGGAACCCGCCCCCATCGGGTGCCTTCCGCCCTGACCAGCTACTGATCCTCATTAAAGAGCCACGAATAATCCCCTAGTGGGCGGTAACGAGAGCTTGCACTAGCGAAGAAACTCCTCCTCACATACCTGGAATTAAATAATTGGTACGGGGTTACTCCTGCTCCATCAACCGAGCAAAACTTCTCGGATAGATATCCCTTAACTTAATGGCCGTGACCCCGTACCAATGCCTAAAGCAGGCTTCGAACCCTTGGAAGAATTTAAAACCTTGTGGGGCGATTCTAATCCGTGTTTGCTTCTGGTAAAAGCATTGTGAGGACCTATGAAATTAAATGAAGCGCTGGTGCTAGCTGCGAAAGCATATATTGAAAAACGATTCCCCAATGAGCCTTGGGCAGGCGCTGCGGCGATGTACACCGATGCCGGCACTCTTCTGGTTTCGACAGCTCCAGGTGTCGTCAGTCTATCGGTCGAGCTCTGTCATGAGGTCGGAGCCATCTGCGAGGCCTACAAGCTTGGTCAGAAGGTTACGGCAACGGTCTGTGTGTCCCGAGATGACAAAGGAGTATTTCATATTCTGACTCCGTGTGGGGTTTGCCAAGAAAGACTGATGTTCTGGGGAAATGAAATCGAGTGCGCAGTACCAAGTCCCCTGGACTCGCAGAAATGGGAAATGAAAACTCTCAAAGAGCTGCAGCCATATTATTGGGGGAAAATATTTTTGAAGGATTGAGTTCTGATCAAAACAGATTGCCAATTATCAAGCAGATTGGCGGTTTAGCTCATCGATTTGACCATTCATTGTCCAGAAGTCGTAAAACACACCAATTCCGGCAAAGCCCACAGTGCAAAGGTACAAATGGGCGAGCAGACCGATCTCTTGCAACGCGAGCTGCATCAGCTACAACGGGAACGACGTGGATAGAGCGGGGACTTCCCTCTAAGCATAGTTACTACCTTTTCTCAGCGCCGTTTTTTTACTACCGTCCATATATGACAGAGAGCAGCCTAGCAGCCAGCACCGAGCCCTTAGTTGAGGCGATTATCCGCCGCAAATTATGCGAGCCGGCGATCTTTATTCTTGAGATGTGTAAGCCCCTGGTTGGCTGCATGCGTGAGCTTTACGGCATAGGGGAGCCGTTGGCGTGCGCATTGCTAGGGCCTAAATTTGCGCCGGCCTTACGCGCAGCCCTTGCCTCAAGTGAGGCCGTTGAGGACATGATTCAACGTCTTGAGAGTTCGCGGGATGGTAATAGGAGTTTAAGCAGCTAATAATATGGGCGGACTTGAACACGCAACTCCAGGGATCCTTGTCACGGTAGCCTTTGCCGTGCTGCTTCTGCTGTATGAGCTACGCCGAGTTGAGCGTGGATATCGCCATTTTATTCGGCGTATTCCCGGTATCGATGCGGTTGAGGGGGCGATTGGGCGCTGTGCAGAGCAGGGGCGCGCGGTAGTCTTTACAACGGCGCTGACAGATGTGGGCCCGGTGCTGTACGCCTGTCTCGGCGTGTTGCATGCAGTTGCTAAGAGAGTCGCTGGATATAAATTAAAGCTGATAGTTCCACAGTACTCCCCCGAAGCGATGGTGATAGTTGAGGATGCTGTGCGTGGGGCGTATAACGATGCGGGGAGGGGTGCCGCGTTTGATCCGCAGAGTATAGTGTTTCTTTCAAGTGAGCAGTTCGCTTTCGCCTCCGGGTATATGGGGCTCGTACACCGCGAAAAAGCTGGAGCCGCTTTTATGTTCGGCGTATTCGCCGCTGAAGCGCTCGTGCTAGCCGAGGCAGGCCAACAGGTTGGCGCACAACAGATCGCCGCAAGCGTCAGTCCGGAGCAGGTTGCATTTTTTATCTGTACCTGTGATTACACACTGATCGGAGAGGAGCTTTTTGGAGCCTCGGCCTATATGAGTCGTGAGCCGGTACAGGTTGCAACCCTTGCAGCGCAGGATCGCTTAAAGCTACTCTTTGCCCTTGTTATTATGATCGGGGTGCTCGGGGCAACCCTGCAATCGATCTACCCAACCTGGACATTGCCAACGGTGGATCTGTTTTTTACTACCGAGTGGAGTAGCCTTACGTGGTAACGATAAATTCAAGCGATCAGAGAGCTCGGCTGATACGGATCTTTACGTTTTTAGGTGGCATCTATTTCTTCCTTTACTTTGTGCTGCCTGAGTCGGCGATAAGTTTTATCGGCGTGAAGGATCGCCACGAAGCGATCTCTAACGGCTTTATCGTTATCGGAGCGATGGCAATCGGGCTTGGGCTCTTTAACCTCGTAAGTGCGCACGGTACAAGAATAGTTTTTAAAAAAATCGGATGGGTCTATAGCCTAGCGCTTATAACTGGGCTTGTTTGCATGCTCGGAGTTACTAGCGCCCAGTGGCTGCAGAGCCTGGCACTTAGCGCAGAGCAGCAACGTAGTCAGATTATCTCAGAATTTGCGCAGCGCATTATTGATGATGCAGATAACACTACAGCCACGTTAACTGTACCAGCTCTGCAAGTCCGGGTGGATGCTCTTAAGCTCTATGGGTTTGAGCATCTAAGCGTACTTGAAACAAAACTACTTGGGCAACGCGGCGCATCTTCCCTTCTAAAGCACGAGTTGCAGGAAAATATCGCAACTGTGCGTGAAAAGCTTGCGCAACTCGATGCCGTCTCATGGGGCGAGCTCTCTCCAGGTAGCGCTACACTCCTAAAGGAGGTCGTAACAAGTGGCGCAAAATTTTCCGTAGCACGCGGCGCATATCTGCGAGAAGCCGCTGCAGCAACTACCGTTCAGCAGCTCTATACCCTGCTTTACGAAGGTTTTTTCAACCAACTTGGCTCGGCTATGTTCGCACTATTAGGGGTCTATATCGCGGCGGCGGCCTACCGAGCATTTCGGATAAGGTCAGTAGAGTCGGCGCTGATGATGGCGGCAGCTCTGATTGTAATGCTCGGCCAGATCTCGTTTGGACGGATGATCTCAGATGATATGCCGGCTCTAAGGCAATGGTTACTGGAGGTTCCTAACAGCGCCGCCTTTAGAGCGATTCGGCTAGGGGCTGGAGTTGCCGGGCTAATGCTGGCCATTCGTATGTGGTTATCGATTGAGTCACGCTCATTCTCAGCGGGTAAAAAACGATGAAGATGAGACGGATTATATATCTCTTAATGATCCTGGCGGTTGGTATTCCAGTATTTCTTGGATACTCACGTCCACCCTCTAGACTCGTTTCAGCTGAGCGGATGTATGAGGTGATGGCAAAAACGGAGTTCAAGCCCGGAGAGGTAGCGATGGTGTGGCTTGATTTCGGACCGGGCACCCTGGCCGAGAATCAACCGCAGGCGGAGGTTATCCTTGAGCATCTCTTTCGACGTAGGGTGCCGGTTGTGCTCCTTTCGCAGTACCAACAGGCGGAGGTAGCGTTACAACGGGTGCCACGTGAGGTTGCTAAACGACTTGAGCGCGAGCTGCCGGACCAACGGTGGAGTTACGGAGAGGCCTGGATTAATGCGGGCTTTAGGCCGGGGGGAGCGATATTTATCCAGGCTCTGGTTAATGCAAGCGATATCTCAAAGTTTCTTGGGCGCGATGTGACCGGGATGCCTATTACGCAGTATCCTAACTTTGCTGCTATCGGTGGAGTAGAGCGGGTAAAGCTCGTTGGTGAGGTGACCGGTCTGACCGGTGTATTCGATACGATTATTCAGTTCTTTCAGAAGGGTGGGTATCGACCGACCGTAGTTCACGGCTGCACCTCGATTACGATTCCGGAGGCGTACATCTTTCTTGATTCCGGGCAGCTTAAGGGTCTGCTTGAGGGCATCGCAGGAGCGGCATGGTACTCCGAGGTTCTTAAGCAGCACTACCCTAAGAGCGATAATACGAAGCTGCTGGTTGTTAATACCGCCCTTAGCGCCGCACACCTCGTGATTATCCTCCTAATTGTGATTGGTAACCTGGTTCCACTTTATCAACTGCTACGGCAACGTCTGTGGGGGTCGCATGGATAGCACTACCTCTTGGGGGCTCGTTACTACATTAATAGGGGGAGTATGTACGCTTGCTATCTTTAGTTTTTTACTAAAGGAGAATCCGTTCTACCGGTTCTTTGAGCACCTATTTATCGGCATCGCTGCAGGGCTTGGCCCGCTACTTGTGCTGCGAGATTTCTTGTGGCCTAAGATCTTGGAGCCGATGTTAGGCCTGACCATTACTACCTATCCCGATGGCACGTTATCTGAGCCGTACCAGCCCCTGTATCTATTATACCTAGTGCCGATGGCGTTTGGATCTCTCTATTACTTTATCTACTCCAGGCGGCACGCCTGGTTAGCAAAGATAGTAATCGGATTTACCCTAGGTACCAGTGGTGCTCTGGCCATTCGGGGCTTCTTTGGGGAGGTAATTCCTCAGATAACGGGGAGCTTTAAGCCCTTGGTGGTCTTTAGTAATGGAGAGATAGCGCTGTTTGAAAGCTTTAATAATATCCTCTTCGTTGCCACGCTGCTTTTGGTACTCAATTACTTCTTCTTCTCATTCGGTAAGGATAATAGCGCGCAAGATGGCTCCCCCGGCACGCTACAGAGTAGGATGGCGCCGTTAGGGCGCCCCCTGCTGATGATCTGTTTTGGAGCATTCTTCGGCTCAACTGTTATGGCGCGTTTGGCCCTCCTTGTCGAGCGCGTTCAGTTTATCATTACCGATTGGGTTGCAGCGCTTAGTAATGTAGTAGGTATCGGATAAGAGAGATGGAGCCACACTTACTGCGAACAGTACTAGTTACCGATTGTGGCTCAACCACTACAAAAGCGCTTCTTTTTGAGCGTAAGGAGGACCGTTGGTACCAGACCTTTCGAGGCGAGGCTCCCACTACGGTTGAGGCACCTGTAGCCGACGTTACCGTAGGAGCACTCAACGCCTTTAGCGAGGTAGAGGAGCTTAGTGGTAGGAATATTCTGCAGGAGGGACTGGAGCTGCCCTTCATTATTACTGAGGGCGATCTTACAAAGGGGATAGATCTCTACCTCTCTACCAGCTCGGCCGGTGGTGGGCTGCAGATGCTTGTAGCTGGGGTTGTATCGACTATTACAACTGAATCAGCGGAGCGCGCAGCGCTCGGGGCAGGTGCTATCGTGATGGAGGCGATCTCCGCCGATGATGGACGCCAGGACTTTGAGCGTATCGAGCGTATCAGACACCTAAAACCAGATATAGTTCTGGTAACCGGGGGAGTTGACGGAGGCTCTACGAAACATGTGGTTGAGATGGCGGAGACCCTTGTTGCTGCGGCACCGAGGCCTAGATTCGGCGATACGTTAAAGCTGCCGGTTATTTACGCTGGAAACGCCGCGGCTGCCGAGGAGGTGAGGCAGATCTTGGCAAAGATAGCGCAGGTGGTGGTGGTTGATAACGTACGGCCGCAGCTTGAAAGGGAGGTTCTAGGACCAGCCCGTGAGGCTATTCATGAGTTTTTTCTCTCGCATGTGATGAGCCACTCCCCCGGCTACGGAAAATTAATGTCATGGTCACCTGTACCGATTATGCCGACCCCTGCAGCGGTTGGAGATATAGTTCAGAGCTATGCGCAAAGGACGGCTCAGAGCGTGCTGTGCGTAGATATTGGAGGGGCAACGACAGATCTCTTCTCGGTATTTCCGAATCGAGATGGGACAAGCACATTTAATCGCACGGTGAGTGCTAATCTTGGCATGAGCTACTCTATCGCCAACGTGCTGGTGGAGGCTGGAATCTCCCAGATTAAACGGTGGCTTCCATTTGAGTTCACCGATACAGAACTCGCCGATCGGTTGCGAAATAAGATGATTCGCCCTACCTCTATTCCACAAACTATAGAGGAGTTATGGATTGAGCAGGGCGTTTGTCGCGAGGCTCTCAGACTCTCTTTGGCGCATCACCGTTCTCTGGCGATTGGGCTTGAGGGTCGGCGTGAGCGTGGCATATCCGATATATTTCGCCAGAGCTCTGAGCGCTATGAGCTAGTTGATCTTATGAAGCTCGATATAGTGATAGGCTCTGGCGGCGTTTTGAGTCACGCACCCTCTCGCATGCAGGCAGCCCTGATGATGATAGATGGCTTTGGATTAGAGGGGGTAACACAGCTAGCGGTTGATTCAATCTTTATGATGCCGCACCTTGGGGTCTTTGCCTCCGTTCATCCAGAGGGGGCCTACGAGGTGTTTGAGAACGATTGTCTAGTACAGCTCGGCTGTGCAGTAGTGCCTGTTTTTCCTAGTAAGCTAAAACGAATCGAGCGGCTGGCGGAGATTTTCTTGGATGGTATCCTGCTTGGATCTATTAACTGTAATGAGGTGACACGCTTCTTAACCCCTGCTAGGGGTGAGGGGAGCCTTAAGGTTGTGCCGCTACACCGTAGTATCGATATCGGGGCGGGGGCCGGGCAGATACATGAGCGCCGAGTAGTATTTGGCGAGTGTGGTGTAATCGTTGATGGGAGAAACCGACCGCTGCGACCGGAAGCTCTTGGTGTTGGAGCGCAGGAGCGGGTGTTAAAAAATCTAGGACTAAAAGGATAGCGCAGCATGTCGAGAGCGTTCTCACCTGGATTGCAGGTACATTCAAGTTACTTGGTGCAAAAGCGCAGGGAGCTGCCGATCAGGGGCGAGATCCTGGTGCAGCAGGGGCAACGTATCGAGGGCGATCAGATCGTTGCCAGGGCCAAGCTCGATGGAGAGCTTAGGATCGTGCGTGTCTCAGATGAGCTTGGAATTGCTCCCGCAGAGCTCGCGCAAAGTCTAACCGTAGCGCAGGGCGATACGGTTCAGCAGGGTGCTGTATTAGCTGAGATGCGTGGACTATGGGGGCTCTTTCGTAGCACCGTTAGTGCGCCTATCTCAGGAACTATTGAATTTATCTCGTTATCAACTGGACATATTGGGTTGCGCGCTGCGGCGCAGCCGTTAAACCTTACGGCGTATATTGCTGGAACGGTCTCTGCTATCGAGGCTGAACGGGCTGTAATTATCGAAACACAGGCGACCTTTGTGCAGGGTATCTTCGGTGTTGGTGGGGAGCGGCTCGGAATCATACATCTGCTGGCGGTTAAGGAAGATGGTATAGTAGATGCGCAGCACGTTCCTAACGATACGCAGGGGCTAATTCTTGTAGGTGGATGTTCTCCTACCCTTGCAGCGCTTACCAAGGCGACAGCAGGTGGAGCGGTCGGGTTTATTACCGGCTCTATCGATGGCGCAACCTTAAGTGCATATCTAGGTTATGATATCGGTATAGCGCTTACCGGTGATGAAGATATTTCTATGACCGTTATAGTGACAGAGGGGTTCGGATCTGTCGCAATCAGCAGGCGAGTTCTCGATGCACTGCGGCAGGTTGATGGAATGAGCGCCTCAATTAACGGCGCAACACAGGTACGCGCCGGAGCGCAAAGACCAGAGATAATTGCGCCAGCCGCCAGTGTAGCGCAGCACGACCGATGTGCGGCTTCGAATGGTCTCGTTGTGGGGGCTAGAGTTAGGCTTATTAGGGTGCCTTACTTTGGAGCCACAGGCACAGTAGAGCAGCTTCCGCACGAGCTTGAGCAGATTGAGAGCGGTGCCATGGCAAGGGTTTTACGAGCTAGACTTGAAGGGGGAGCCATAGTGACGGTACCGCGCGCTAATGTCGAGTTGCTCTAAGTGGGCCAGTTGCACATAGCTCAGGCTGCGCTAGACTAAGGGCGATATGAGCAAGATCGGTCTGAAAAAATCCCTACTTATCACCGCTTCAATCTTAGTAGCCGTCGTACTTGTTCTACGGGACTCAGCGCCCAAGGAGCTGCCAAGCATATTAAAACTAACCCCTCCGCAGGGCTCGCAAGCAGGGCTATTGCAGGTGCCGATAGTTAGCTACGAGCGTGCTAGCGCATCAAATGGAACGGAGCGGGTGGATTTTATCGGGGCGGTGCATCTCGGGGAGCCTGCCTACTATGCTGACCTCAACAAACGGTTCAAAGGGTACGATCGGGTGCTCTTTGAGCTAGTAGCTGACCACGGGCGAGTAGAGCAGCTCGAGGGCCCCAACCAGGACTCTATGCTCGGAGCCTTTCAGCGCGCGTTTTCGCAGCTCTTGGGGCTGACCTTTCAACTTGATGAGATTAACTACGGCGCTCCTAACTTTGTTCACGCAGATCTCTCCCCTACGCAACTAGCACAAGCGATGACTGCTAGGGGAGAGAGCTTTGCGACCCTGCTTTTAAAGTTGTTGCGGTTCTCATTTGATCCAAAGGTCCGCGACGATCTAAAGAGGGCAGGTTACGAAGAGCCCCAATTAGATGGGATAAATCCGGTTCTTATCGCACTGCGTGGGCCGACCCCCAAAGAGCGGGCACGGATCAAGCTCTTCTTTGCGCAGGGGCTGGCATCATCCGATGTAATCATGAAGTATCTTGAGGGCGAAAACGGAATCTCGCTTATAGATGATAGAAATATAGCGGCGTTAGACGTTTTACGGCAGCAGCTTAAGGCAGGCCAGAAGCATCTCGGAATATTCTATGGGGTAGGGCACCTTCCCGATATGCATGAGCGGCTCACGCAGCAGCTTGGCTTTAAGATCGTAGAGATCGAGTGGGTAACGGCTTGGATGCTCTAGGATAGCTAAGAGCAAGTTAGCGGAGCAACCAGGGGAGGAGATAATAACTATCACAAACTTGAACAGTCATATGTCGCGGGTCCCTCCTTATTAATCAGAGCCGGGCCAGCCCGTAGGGTGAGAACGACATCAGAAGCGTTAGCAGCATATCGGCAAATATATTTTGCGATATTCTTGTAAATCCTTGTTTCGGGATACGATGGTACGTTTAACTCCCCAAAGGACCACTGATCAATATTTACAATGCTTTTGTTATCGGCAGTTTTTGTAGCGTATCGCCGCACCTCCGCCGGGAGCTTATCTATTACTGATTCATTCACATACAGCACGGCGCTACGTATGTTTCCGGAATAGAGCGCTGATGAGAGGTAGGCGTCCCAAAGATTAACAAAGCTTAAAAGGGGTAGAATGCCAAACAAGACAAGTACGAGCCTGTGCAGCCACGAATTTTTTGTTAGTACGATATCTTTGAAAGAGAGTTGCTCAGATTTCCAAAAAAGGAGCACAACAGAGAGCGCCATCACCACATTCCAGGGCCATACAACGCTATTCCAATTATGTCCGAAGGGCCCCAGGAGGAAGAGGATGAAGAGATGCAGTAGAACTGCGAGAACTACGGCCTTGTTTCTGTATGTTTGCGTTAAAAGTCCGACTCCAACTCCTATTTCAAAAAAAGGAACAAGGAAGCCAAGCATGGCAAGAGGAAGATAAAGATGGGCTGGAAGAAGTTTTGCAATAGGGTCGATTAGCCAAGGGAATAGATCGACAACGAAAGCCTGATTTGCTTTTTGTAAGCCGCTGTATAAGTAAACGCTAGCCACTAGTAGCCTGCACGTATTGAGTGCAGCAGCGTTTTTTTTATTATCGCGATAGTCCCATGAATATAATCCTAGCGCCGCAAGCATGAAAGAATACTGATAAAACCACGGCTGCCAGCGCGATTGATCGAGAGCGGTAAGCACTAGAGCGCACGATATAAATGCAAAGATAAGTTTTTGCGGACGTCGCTTAAGAACAATCGCCGCTAGTAGAGCGATCGAAAAAAGAAAGATGCCGTAGTCAAGCGGAAAGGGAAGCCTCGGCAGATCTGCTAAGATCGGGGTTAGCGGATAGAATCTAGAACTCAGCCACAGCTTGCAAGAGAGTAAAAATGCCGAGATTAGCCCAAGACCAGTGATTACCTTTAGCCAAAATATCCTACTCGCTGGACCGAAGATAAGGTGCCGATATAAAGCGACAACCCGATATCCTATGGGCAAGAGCGGCCAAACAAAGGGCAGGCGCGCAAGGCGTACCCAAGACTTCATTTCTGGATATTCTTCTAAGATATTTAAAATTGCCGCAGCGTTTTTATAAATCGTACCGCCATCTACAACATGAATCTCCCGGCAGACATCTTCCTGCGTGAGTTCCTGCGGGAGGATATTTGTCGTGCTATCAATATTTTCAAACTTATCTTTCTGCGAAGAGTCCTCTATCCTCCCGACAAACGAGGAGCACATCGGACAGCTGCCATCATATAAAACCTGCTTCTTGCTTTGATTTGGTGGAATATTCAATTGTTAATTCCTACAAAGTTTCGTGTCATTATCGTGTGCTCCGCAGGCTTTCAACTGAAACTAGAGCTAGTTGCACTAAAACTAACCAGCTCTGATAGAAAACACCACCCTGTAATCTTGTCTGCTAGCTTCCGTTTGGTTAGAATGCAGCCCTATGTCGATCTCAACGACAAAACCGATTGGATTGTTTGATAGTGGGCTTGGAGGCCTGACGGTCTTGCGCGAGCTACAGCTCGTTCTTCCTAAGCATAGCTATACCTATCTCGGAGACAACGCGCGCTTTCCCTACGGGACAAAGAGCGTCGAGACGATTATCCGATACTCTCGGGAGTGTGCACAGTTTCTTCTAAAGCACGAAGTTGGCCTGGTTGTTGTTGCCTGTAATACAGCCTCGGCAACGGCGCTCTCCATCCTAGAGCAGGAGCTCCCCGTTCCTATTATCGGCACAGTTGGCCCAGCGGTGCGTGAGGCTTTGGAGGCAACCCGTTCCGGTATTATCGGGGTGCTTGGAACAAGTGCTACTATCGCTAGCCATGTATATGAAAACTCCCTAAGGGAGCGCGACGCCTCTATTAGGGTCATATCTCAAGCCTGTCCACTTTTTGTGCCACTGGTAGAAGCAGGTATGCTTGAAGGTGAGATCGTAGATAAGGTTATAGAGCTTTACCTTGCACCACTCAAAGCACAGCAGGTCGATACGGTCATCCTTGGATGTACGCACTATCCCCTGCTGCTAAAGGCTATCCAGAGCTATCTCGGCCCCGATGTTGCGGTGGTTGAGTGCTCCAGAGCGATTGCAGCGGATGTTCAAAGGATCCTCGCTAATAACCGCGCTCCAGCTGGCGAGACCACGCAGACCCAGTATTTTGTAACAGACGAGGTTGGGCAGTTTAATCAGTTAGCGGCGCTCTTTCTGGGGGAGCGTCAGGTACAGGCTGTTCGGATTGAGAGCTTTTAATAAGGTGATTGAAGGCTTCATCTTCGAGTAGCGTTTTTTTCAGATCGGCAAGGGTTGTGAGGGTTGATTGACGTTTGCGACTCTGTGTATGCGAAGCTATCTGTTGCGTAGTATGAGAAGCCGTTTCAAGATTAGATATAACTCGGCGGAGCATTAAATTAACAGTGTGCTCCCAATTGATTAAGGCCTGCACCTCCTTTAACTCAGTAACTATCTGCTCCATTGAAGTGGAGCCCTCCTTTGTATCAGAGATATAGTTAAGTAGCGGTAGAGCCTCGCTATATTGTTTGCGGGAGAGCAGATTTTGAACCTGCAGGTCGACAGACTCTAACTGCTCAATCAGCTTCATAAGCGAGAGCCAGTGGTCGTCGTTAAACACCGCTACATATTCATTTGAGTGTTGATCAAGGGTAGTCGCCTGTGACCTGAAGTGGCATACCCGTTCATGGAAACACCTGGCCTTAGCATGGACAGCCCGATTATCTGAGCGTCTAAGTAGCATCGGACGGCAGATACGAAAAACCACTACGACCGATACCATAGCTAACAGTACTACGGAGAGCTGAAGTATAGGCGCATAAAGAAACTGCATGCTTAAAGATTCGGCCCTAATAGCCGAACACTTAACGAACTGCGCCAGTTTTTCTGCAATTAATCGTTACGCGTAATCCAGAACCGCAAGAAAAGAATCAGGCGTTCGCGCTCCTCTGTAGCTTTATCTCAATCCAGAGCGCACTAGCCGCTCAATAATCGGAGCCATCAGGGTCTCTAAGGCCTTCTTTGAATCCCCTGCACCAGCATGAAAGCGGAGCCTATGTAGGAGCACATAGGGGGCAACGTAATAAAGGTCATCCTCGGTTGCGAAATCACGGCCATTAATAAGGGCCCAGGCCCGGATAGAGCTCTGCAGCATCAGAGCAGCACGGGTAGAAGCCCCGAACTGAATCATAGGATTCTTGCGGGTTGCCTGTACCGTACCTACGATGGCCTCTCTTAATGCAGGGCTGACATGTACGGCCTCGCAGGCTCGCCGCGCAGCAAGCACCTCACTGCGCGAGCAGGCCGGTTCAATTGATATGGAATCCTCACGGATCGCCTGATGGTTTTCAAGGATCGAGTTCTCGGTAAGGCTATCTACGTAGCCCATCGGGATCTTAAATAGGAATCGATCAAGCTGCACCTGCGGTAACGGATAGGTGCCCGCGATATCAAGGGGATTCTGAGTGCCAAGAACAAAGAAGAGCTGATCGAGTGGACGGGTTACGTTATCTAGCGTTACCTGCTTCTCAGCCATGCACTCTAGAAACGCCGCCTGAACCTTAGGTCCAGTACGGTTAATCTCATCTGCTAGAACGATATGAGCAAAGACCGGCCCGTGCATAAAGTGAAACTGTCCGGTCTTGGGATCGAAGATATTTACACCGAGCACATCCCCTGGAAGCATGTCCGGGGTAAATTGAATGCGCCGAAAGGGAACTACCTGCGCACCGGCATGGGAGGGGAATTGAGAGTGCCCAGGTTGGTCCTCTGCAATTAACCGACCAAGAGTTTTTGAAAGGGTTGTTTTGCCCGAACCTGGATAATCCTCAAGCAGCACATGCCCATCAGCGATAAGTGCGGCGATTACGAGGCGGATCGTATCGCTACGCCCCCTGATCACCCGTTCTAACGAGGAACACAGCTTTGATACGGTTTGCTGCGCGGTGTTAAGTTCTTCAGTTATTACTGCCATTGCTAATCTCCTCCCTAAATAGGGCCTCTGCTAGTTTATTCACAAGTTCTCGAGGATCAACATCCCCGATAATACGATTTTTAGCGCTGTTGCCTGGGCATGAGAAGGAAAGCGTCGATAATGTGGCGGTAGGCTCAACTCGGATAGAGCACAGCAACGCGGAGTTCCCAGCAGCGAGAAATGGCCCGCGCTCTATAAATGCCCTAATATCATCCCCCATACCAACGCTCTCAATCCGTACCGGTAATTTAAAGCCGCTGTTTCTTAACTCTGCTGGGGCGGTATAAAAGATACGATAGGCAAGGTCACGGTAACGCTCGCTCGAGCTCTTAAGTGAGCGCATGCGCAGCAATATTGCATGTGTACGCAGCAGTTCATCGTAGTTCGGGCGAGCCCGTTCGATAACCTCATCGAGCAGGGCGTTAGCCTGCCCCTGGTTAAACCACCCTAGCGAAGATTGTGCTAGGTAGGCCTTATAAAAAAGCTGCGCAGCGGGTCTACGGTCGATCTCCGTTTGTCGTCGTAACTTATCTTTTAGAGCCGTACTGGAGATCCCTGATAAGGTATCTCCCAGGGTTGGATACTCAAGCAGACTATCGGTGTTTCTAATGGTGAGGTCTTCAATCTCCTTAAGATCTGCGATCAGCATCTGCTGAGCGCGCCGCAGCAGCCACCACGATCTAAGGCCGTTAGATGCTAGTGTTTCCTTAATGCGTAGCCAGTCGCTCCAGGAGGATGGTACACGCGAGCGCAGGATATTATTCTCCTGTTTGAGCGCCTGAGCGAGCGAGATGGTGCTAGCAACGAGCATGTCGTTCTGATTAGTGCCGATCTTTCCAAACCACTGCGTACCTTCGAGTGAAGCTTCAAAGCGGCGAATGGCGCGCTTAATATCTCCGGTATGAAGATCTATGCGCCCGCGCACAAGACTCTCAAGGGTTAGATGCTCCTCATTATTTCTGAGAGGAAACTGCGCAACACATCTATCAAAGGCGTCCATTAATCCAGCAGCCGCTTCAAACTTCATCTGATCTATATAGAGTAGCGCTAGGTTTAGGCTCGGCAGGATATGTTCGCAACCATCAGGATAGGACGTTGCACGCAGGAAAGTTGATTCCGCCTTGTCATCCTCAAAAAGCTCCTTGTAGACCTCGCCGGAGTTGTTGAGCGGTGTGGCGGGCTGCCCTTCATTGCCAAGGGACATCTCGGTTGCGATCGCCTTACGGAACACCTCTAGCGCCTCATACGGCTGATCGTTCATTGATAGCAGGATTCCGAGCATGTTTAAGGTTTGACCGGAGCCTTCACCAGCAAGTACCCCAAGTCGCGCTATCCTAATCGCCTCCTGAATATTGCCGAGCTTCATTAGTACCCAAGCGCGAGACCCAGGATACCATTCGCCGTGGTATGACAAGGCCTGATAGCGATCGAGCGCCTCTAACGCCCCCTGGTAGTTGTCCAGGTTAAGTCGGATCTGACTTAGGTAGTAAAGGATATTGCCATGCTCGAACTGTAGGAGGCGGGTAGTATACGGAGGTGGCCCGTGCATCTTTTCAAAGAGCTCCTCTGCGCGCTTAATGTACTTAAGCGCCAGGCGGTAGTGCCCTACGTGTACCAGGTAATATCCAGCCAGCAGATGATAGGCGCGGTAATTATCAGGATCTTTTTTAAGCGCCTTTAGCAGCTTAGTGCGCGCATCAAGGGGCCGATCGGCTAGCAGTAGCAGCTCGCTGTCACGGAGCAGATCTTCGGCGGACTTCTGCTCGTCGTTGACCGAGGATACGATCTCCTCCGATCCTAATATATCGAATGGATCAAATGGGTCTAAGATCGGAGCTTCTTTAGGTTGAGAGCTAGCTTGTGAAGCTGAATCCTGAGCAGATGTTTCGTGCATAATTAAGCACGAAAGCGCCATGACCAGAGCAAGCATTGCTAGTGGGCGTAACGCTCTTACCATGAGGCGCCTCCCAACAGTTTAACGATTGAGGCGGGATTTACGGCGACAATCGGTCGTTTCCATCTAGGTAGGGTTTTTAGTGGAGATTGAGTAGCTTTGATGGTGCGCGTTACGGCCTCAAGCTGCAACTGATAGTTAGAGGAGTATCCCTTGGTGACAACTAATTGAGTCAGGGGTCTAAGATCAACCTGCGTAACACGGTTAGCAAAATCAAGTCTAGTCTCTCCCCGTTCACGTGTTATGCCGATATCGCACAACGAGGATGCTACAGAGATATAGCCCCAGCGCAGCCGCGTTGTGGGTGATCTTGCTAGACGCCAGCCCTGTCGTAGCGTTAGTTTTAGGAGTAAAAAGAGTGCGGCGCTAAGATAGAGCAGATTTATGAAAAGCTGTGGATCGGGAATCCAGATCTGATCAGGATCGAGCATGCCAACTTCATCTTTAACGGAGTCTTTTGGCAGGATCTCTTCACCTGGTTGCAGGATTCCCATTAACTCCTCAAGTAACTTCGCATCGACCTGTGTTTCAGCGTGACTCTCGACCTGCTCCGGTTGTACGTCAAAGGGCACCCACCCTATCTCGGTTATATAGATCTCGCCCCAGGCGTGCCGATCGCTCATACGGAGCAGGATATGACCATCCTTGGCCTGACTTAGATCGGTCAGGTAGCCGGTGGCAACGCGGGCGGGGATGCCGAGCGCGCGCGCCATGTATGTTATGGCGTGTGCGAAGTGTACGCAGTAACCACGGTGATCACCGAACATAAAGGGCGCGACTGGATCCTCTGAGGGTTTTACCTCGTGGCGTGGGGCGAGGGTATAGATAGCGGTCTTTGATAGGTACGAGGTCAGGGCCTGCGCCTTCTCGATAGGATTCTTTATATCGCCAGCGATCTTTTCAGCCAGCTCCTTATAGCGTGGGTCGGAGTGCTGAACTAGGTAGTGTTCCCGCACCTCCGCGGCCCAGCGTGGGTCTCCAACAGAGGAGCCCTCAATCTCTGAGAGGGCGTATGCTGGGGCGACCGAGTATGCTCGGTATGTACCGCTAAAACGGGTAGGCTTTGGATTTTTGAGCTGAACTATTGAGACCGGATAATCAACGGCGAAGGCGTTCGTATGCTCTGCCAATAGGTAGATTGATTGAATCAGGGGCGTGCGGTGACCAAGCTCTGCGTCCTCTTTACGAGTAAAGGCTTCTCTAGGAGCAATAACCGGCAGATCGGTATCGAAGGCACGTCCTGCAAATACCATCTCCTTACCGCTAAAGGAGGAGAGCGCTGTTTCGCGCAGGTACATCATCGGGCTAAATGGATTGTTTGAATAATCACCCTCAAGGCGCACTAGCGCCGCGGGTTGATTAGAGCTGCCGAGCGCTGATTGAAAGCTAAGTGGACTCATCCCTTGGCTACTTCCCATGCCGACGCCGTTGGCAACGCGCCCAAGCATAATCGCATTAAAGTGCTTATAGAGCGTATGTTGAACTAGATAGAGAGCGCCGATCATAAGCGTCATAACGGCAAGCGTAGTTATGATCTGCCGCCCACCGTGAGCCCGTTTGATCGTAACCTGATCAACTCTGGGGCGGGTGGCGAGCGAGGCTAGGTAAAGGTAGAGCAGTACAGATAGCAATAGGACGGCCCCTAGAACAAAGAGCATTGAGAGCGGGTCTATGCCGAGGCGCCAGGCAAGCGAGTTCAGGATCTTCGGTCTGTCGAGGTGAAACTCACGGTGTCCAGAGAAGATAGCTATTGCGGCGCCAAAAAATAGCAGCGCCTCAATAGTAACAGCTATGCGAGCGCGCCAGAATATCCAGGTTGCTAGGCCCGTCAATGCGGCGATTAAGCAGCCGGTGTTGGTGTGCACGGTGAGCTTCTCAATAAAGAGAGAGGTCAGCCCGAGGGGCGAGAGCAGAAGAGTCAGGCCCCAGAAAAACATGGTCGGGAATAACGGTAGCGTTGTTAGCAGCGCTATACATCCGAGGTTTGTTAGGCGCGAGCGCGCAAGTAAGGAGGCTCCGACAACACCGAGTAGCCCAGCAATCGAGGTTATAAGGAGCGGGGTGCCGAGCGGAAGGAATGAGTTGATGATAATAACGATGCCTATAGCTCCGATTGAGCGAAACGCTACGACGCTCCAAAAGAGACGATCCGTTTTGAGGTTGGGTTCTATGCCGCTACTCATAGGTGGACCTCCCACTGTCTAGAGAGGCAGTCAGCGAGAAATCTTTGGTAGTTGGCCGCTACAACTGGCGCGGTTTTAGTTGTTTCACCTGCAACGAAGAGCGTGCCTAAGCGCTGCATAATGGGGCGTTGAGTGGAGTTGATCAAGGTGCTGGGGGGCGTCAGGCAAAAGATCGGCTCAATCCCCTGTGTGCTAAGCCAGGTTGCAAGTTGTAGTATCTGCGCGCCAGCAAGCGGGTCAGCTGTGCGTGCTCCCGAGCAAAATATAATGAGCTTGCGTACACGTATGCCGAGCATTTGATTGCAACAGAGGTCTAGCAACTCAGTTGCATCGAGCTGTATCGAGCTGCCATTTAGTGCCTTGGCATCCCAGACGGAATCTATTAGCAGCTCCTTGCAGCGCGCTATCTCGCTGGCTGGAGTGCGCCCGCGCGCCCCTTCGCAGCTCATAACTATGTCGAGCTTTAGCTCCTTAAGCGAGATGGCGTAAGCAAGGGCCCGTGCGCATACCTGATCGTCTTCTGGACGAGCTAGCACCAGCATTACAACGAAACCCTCAGGGGTCATCGAGGCTTCGGGATGACGTGAGAGCAGCTCGCCCCGTTTAGCAAAGGTCTTCCAGATAATCTTCTTGATTCCATCGGATGGATGATACGCCTTAATATCAAATGGATCGCCCTGACGGTTAAGCATATCCGTAACCATATCTCCGGGGCGTTGCGTGGAGCTTACCAGGGGTAAATTTGTCTCGTGCATGACCGGGGGCGTTACAATGATAGAGGCCGAGAGCTCCTCTTGCCAGATAAAGCGCGAAAGCCCTGCTACATCGCGCAGCTCTAGCTGCACGCCTGAGATATCCCAGTTGCCGCGGTGCGGCATAGGGAGCTCTAGCACTAGGCGACGCTCACTGCGACCTGTCCCGGTTACGCGGATAGCGCTGCGGGGGAGATCGGCGTGCGGGCTTTTAAGCGATATATCGAGGTAGGTTAGTGGGAGCACCCAGGTAGGTGATATGATAATGGCGACCCGTGCCGGGGAGCCGACGTAGCTCTCGCCGCTAGGGGCAACGACCTCTACCGCCAGGGAGCGTTGCAGCAGCGCCCCCTGGGCTACGATAATGGTGGTGAAGATGCCGATTAGCGCAAGGAGTCCGTATGCTAGGGCAGCGGCGATGATATCCGTAGAGCTAGAGACTGGCCCCAGCAGCAGATACAGTATAAAGAGCATGATAACGACGGAGCGCGTAGTGAGTGGCCCCAGTCCAGGGTGGGGCCCCAACCCAGGGTGGTAATAGAGCCTGTAAAAAACGTTCATTATGGTAGCTAGTAGAGCGCGTGGTGAGATATTCATTAACTAGAGATAGCAGTTATTAACCCGGTTATGGGGCTCAGGTGTTGCGCAACCGCGCTACACGATTAAAGCAGGCTAGCAATGACTATGGAGAAGGGAAAGGAGCAAGTAGCGCTAAGTGGGCGTATTAATGGGAACACGGCTACGGCCAGCACACTTACTGATTCTGACTATATATATATGTCTAACGGATTGCTCAGTGCGTCTGACGCGGTGCCCGATTCGCAGGGAGCAATTGAGGGACATGGCGCAATTGCGGGGCAGGGCGCACCCCTTGTTGTACCCCTTAATCCCCGAGTTGGTAGACGTGCGCTCGATGTTCCCAGCTCTACTCCGTTTGGAATGCTTGCAAGTCCCCTGATGCAGCTCTTTAAGGTTGAATCAACGCTAGTCGATCTAGTGCTTACGGAGCTTAGACCCCGCTGTCCAGTATGCAATAAGTTGGCTGAGAGACCCGCTAACATTAGAGATCTTAATCTGCCTAGTTCTGGCTACCTAGCGCTGGTCCTGGCCGACGATAGAAACGAGATCTCCCTTTCAGAACGGTGCGAATTGCTCGGTGTTGAGCGAGTTTTTGTTACTGGGCGGATCTTGAGGGTTGAGGAGCTCCTAGGCGACAGCGACGGCGAGCCGGTCCTGGCGCTGGTTGCAGCATCTCAGCACGAAGAGCTCCGGCGAGCGGTTGCGCTCTGGTCTGAGCGGGGTGGTGCAAAGCTGCGGATCTTGCACCTCGAACACCGCACGGCGCTTGCTCTGGAGCTCTTCGTGCTCAGCTCCAGATGGAGCTGCTTGGAATGCGATCGTAGCTTTCCTGAGGCGACGAGCCTGATGCTAGCAGCCACTACTCCGTGCGCCCGTTGTAGAGGAGAGGGGTGGCTTGAGGTACAGGGTGCTCGTCTGATCTCGTGTGAGGGGTGTGATGGGTTCGGTTCTAGCGACTCAGTTGCGTTGTATGAGTGGCGGGGTGTGCAGTTAAGGTACGTAGCAGCGCTGCCGTTTCGCTCCTTTTTAGAGCCTAGTTCAAGCGCTAGTAGTGAGATTTCGCACTTACAAAGGATCTGCGAGGGTGGTTTCGGGGACTACCCGATCGGAGCTCCGGTTAATCTGCTCTCGCGAGGTGAGCAGGCGCTCTGTACGCTCCTTAGCAGTAAGCTCTCTAAGCTAACGGGGCTGACCCTACTTGCTGATGGCGCAGCGCTCTGGCCGACCTGGAACGGTGTTGCCGCTGATTATGCCGAAACTCTTAGGGCTTTTTATCCCGTAGTGGCACCCCTTACAGCACTACGGCTTCCTGAGCAATTGAGGGAGGCGTTTATCGTGCGCGACATAGAGCGTGGCCCCCTTAGTATTCGCGAGCTCTCTTGCCCCCTGGGGCGCCCAAGCTTGATTCAGGGGGGTGTGGGCACTGGCAAGGGGTTACTTTTAAAAGAGATTAAGGAGGTTTTTTTAAAGAGGCGCAAGCTCGCACAGCGCTGCGCCTTTGGCAGCTTAAAGAGCTGTTATCTACTCGATCCAGGAGCTGAACTACCGGATTTAGTCATAGATCTCCTTGGACTGGAAGACCTGATAGCCGCTGAGTTCTGCCGGACCCGTATCGCGCGAGAGCGCGGATATTCAATTGAGGATCTTTTACTATCTTCGTCACGTTATCGATGTCGCGCCTGCCTAGCAGGGGTCGGGGAGTGTCCAGAGTGTAACGGTGCTCTGATCGATTGGAGCATTGGTCAAATTCCGTTCGGACAGCTCACCTTTAGCGCAGTGCTTCAGGCGCCGCTAGCGGCACTTAGTGAGCTACTTTGGAGTAGGGATACTATCGGTGAGGTTATACGGGCCTTACCACAGGAGCTTCAAAGTAGCTTAACGCTCTCAACACCGGTTGCTTCTCTGCCTCCAGCAACGGCGCGCGTTATCTATCTACTTGCGGCCCTGACTCGGATCGGAGCGTCGAAAGATGGGCCTAAGCAACGCGCCCTTGCTACTGAGCTTATACTTATTAACAAGCCCTTTGCGCTCGCCGCAGCCCAGCAAATTCGTGTTTGGGAGATGCTGTGTGAGCTTACTTTGCGAGGAGCTACGGTAGTTTGCGCTGATGTGCCCGAAACCCTCGAAAACCTATTCAGCTCTGTGCTACGGTTAGCTCCCGCTCGGGGAGTTGATCCGCAGAGGGAGCGGCACCGTTTGTACGACGTACGGATGGCCCGGCCAGTAAAGTTAGATGTGGTAGCTTAATGATTAAAATACGAAGGTCCGAGAAGCGCATAAGTAGGGAGGAGATAAAGGAGATCCTTTATCGACGTCGTTATGTGATCCCTAATGCGGTCACGGTTGGGAATATGTTCTGCGGCTTTCTCGCGATTATGTACGCCTCTTCCGGGCGTTTTGAGAAAGCTGTCTTCGCCGTTCTAATCGCTATCCTTCTTGATGGTCTTGATGGTCGTGTCGCGCGTAAGCTTAACGCCACCTCAAAGTTTGGTGTTGAGTTTGACTCACTCTCTGATCTGGTCTCCTTTGGGGTCGCCCCAGCGGTGATGATGTATCACTGGGCGTTTCATCTTTTAGCCGATGAGTTGGGCGTTGCTATTACGTTCTTCTATCTGTTGTGTGCCGCGAGTCGTTTGGCGCGCTTTAACGTATCGACCGAGAACTTAAAAAACTTCTCCGGGTTGCCAACGCCGGGAGCCGCGGTGTTTGTAGTTGCTGTAATCAATACCGCTCCGTATGCGCAGAGCTCCTATCTAATGGTTGGTGTTGGGATGGCTACGATGCTTAGCATTGGCTACCTGATGGTCTCGACTATAGAGTTTTTTAGTATTAAGCAGTTTAAAATGTCAGGGATTAAGCGTATTGGAAGGCTGCTACTTGGGCTTCTAATTGCACTAACCTGGTACGATCCGGTTATTGGGCTATTAGTGATAGCTGCTGCCTATGCTGCAAGCGGACCGTATATGCGAATTCGTTCAGCGCACTCCATCTGATTGAGTAGCGCAGACGATTTACGCCGCCGGCTTAACGGTATAGATATTTACCGGCAGAAGGTTGAGCCATATTCGCTCCTTTGTAAGATAATTGAGCGAGTTCGATTCCTTTAGATATTCGTTGACCTGATTAATACGCGCAGCGCGGTCGGCTGGAGCAAGTGCCTCATTAAATGTGCGCATGCCGATATATTCATAGTAAGTCATCAGGGTCTCTGGGGTGCTGATCTCTCGTAGGCGATTAAAGATAGTCTTAACGGTCTCTAGGTCGAAGTTAACGAACGGTAGGGCGCACACTATTATGTCGTAGCGCATATCGGTTGGAAGGTCCTGGGCCGCGCCTTCAAAGAAGAACACCTGCGCCTTGCAGCGTTGATAGTCGTCGTCCCTCTCGAGCTTGTCTTTAAGAGCCTTCATAAACCGAGGGTTTATTTCGCAAACCGTTAGGATGTCACCATCCTGGAGCTCCTTGATTATAGGGAGAGTGACTGAACCTGTTCCTGGGCCTAGCTCTAGGATCTTCTTGGGGGCGCGATTCGGCTCCCGCATCGGCGTGATAAGCGCCTGCGCAGCCCAGCGTGAGGTGGGAAAGCATGCTCCGGTAGTTTTAAATTCAAGCAAAAACTCACGTAAAAAGACGAGATTCTCTTTGATCATATCGACAATTAAACCTCTGCGACCTGATTCTGGTTCGTTCCTACTCACGACACCCGCCTGTCACCCAAAGGCAACAAGTGTAGCTGTTATGGTAACTTTCATGAGAGATGTGCCCGATCTCAGCAAAACCACAGCTTAGTGGCAAAATCCTCTCCGAGCCCCCCTCTAATGTAGTGATCTGTAAGAGTTCGGTAAAGTCTCTAGAGGGGATAATCTTTAGAATAGATCTCTCAGTTTGCTGCACTGAGCGACTTTCGCAATCGGTCGTACTAGTAGTATCAAGTCTCTTAGGAAGATACATATGACCCATCAGGTAGAGAACGAGGGTATGTACGCAATTAGCCCCTACCGTCAATGTTGTCGGATGTTCCTGCGATTTGCTTCACAAATGGGCGCTAAAATGTTTGGATTAAATAACTATCGCTAGTTTATACGGCAGGTTGCAACTTTTTACTGCAGATAGGAGCCAAGGATTAATTATGGAAACAAGGGATCTCTGGGGCCGTTTTAAGCAACGATTTTTTTACGATCCCTCCTCTGGGTTCTCGCTCGATACGAGCCGCATTAATTACGAGGATGCTTATCTTAAGGCGATGGAGCCCAAGCTTCAATCGGCGTTTGAAGAGATGGCTCGCCTAGAGGCCGGGGAGGTCGCAAATCGGGACGAGGGGAGGATGGTTGGCCACTACTGGCTAAGGGCGCCACAGCTTGCGCCGACCGCAGAGATCCGCTCAGCGATCTCGCTCACCCTAGATAAGATAAAAGCCTTTACCAGGGATGTGCATAGCGGCCAGATCGGACCGAGGCCAGGGGTTACATTCTCTCATATCCTAATTGTGGGCATCGGGGGCTCGGCGCTCGGACCGCAATTTGCGAACCAGGCCCTGAGCGCCTGTTCCGATCCGATGCGCATCTCCTTCTTCGACAACACCGACCCGGACGGCATGGCAAAGACGCTCTTCTCACTGCCAAAGCTTGAAGAGACCCTCGTAATCGTAATCTCCAAATCAGGGGGAACCAGGGAGACCCGTAACGGCCAACTTATTGCGAAGGCCGCCTTTGATGGGGCTGGATTAGATTTTAAGCGGCACTTCGTTGCTGTAACGGGTGCGGGGAGTGAGCTCGATACGACCGCCAAATCGCAAGCGTGGCTTGAGCGTTTCCCGATGTGGGATTGGGTTGGGGGTCGCACGAGCGAGTTCAGCGCTGTAGGGCTGCTTGCGCTAGCGCTACAGGGATTTGATATCGATGCGGTTCTTAAGGGTGCTGCTGATATGGACCTGCTCACCCGCTGTCGCGAGGGTCATAGGAACCCTGCGGCGTTGCTGGCGCTGGCGTGGTACCACTGCGGGTGCGGCAAGGGAAATAAAGATATGGTGGTGCTGCCCTACAAGGATCGCCTCGATCTTTTCAGTAAGTATCTCCAGCAGCTCGTCATGGAGAGCCTCGGTAAGGAGCTCGATCGCTCCGGTAATGTGGTTAATCAGGGCCTTGCTGTGTATGGCAACAAGGGATCGACCGATCAGCACGCCTATGTGCAGCAGTTAAGAGAGGGGCTTAATAACTTCTTCGCTGTATTTATCGAGGTGTTAAAGGATCGCGCGCCGCGCACTACTGCTAGCGCCTCTCTCAAGGGTTTTGCAGCGGAGACGATTCAGGTCGAAGCAGGGATAACGAGTGGAGATTATCTAACTGGATTCTACCTAGGTACCCGTACGGCTCTTTATGAGAATGGGCGTGAGAGCGTTAGCGTTACGATACCAGAGGTTAGTGAGTATTACGTAGGGATGTTGATAGCGCTATTTGAGCGGGCGGTTGGTCTCTATGCTTCGTTAATTAACGTTAATGCCTATCATCAGCCCGGTGTTGAGGCCGGGAAAAAAGCAGCGGCGGCGGTGCTGGCGATTCAAGCGCGTGTGACGGCCTATATGAATCAGGCCGACAAGCCTCTTAGCGTAGAGGCGATTGCAGACGGGATTGGAGAGGCTGATTCGGTTGAGACGATCTTTAAGATCCTTCGACACCTGGCAGCTAATAAGCGCGTTGAGCTTAAGTTAGGCGCTACTCCATTTGAGGATCTCTATGCACCTGTATAATAGGAGTTTATGACGTTTGAGCTGTTGGGCGGCGCTGTTCACTCATGGGGCCTTGTGTTGGTGGTCCTTGTGATGGTGTTCATGTTTGTAACTGAGCGCATGCCGGTTGATGTGATCGCCATGGCGATGTTGGTTGTGTTGGTGCTTGGAAAATACGTAACGGCGCAGGAGGCTTTCCAGGGGTTCTCATCGCCGGTAGTAATCGTAATGGTATCTACCCTGTTTGTTGCCGGAGCGCTGCGTGTAACGGGGGTGAGTGATGCCATGGCGCGTTGGATCAGGCGTTATGCCGGATCGAACCAGCAGGTAGCGATCGGAATAGTGATGGTCGTTTCGGCGCTACTCTCCGGTTTTATGAACAACGTATCTGCGGCGGCGCTGCTTATGCCAGCGGTCGCCATGCTATCGCATGAAAGCGATATCCCACCCTCAAAGCTCTTTATACCACTCGCATTTGCTGTCTCACTTGGTGGAATGTTAACCCTGATCGGAACTCCGCCGAATATCCTCGCTGCGGAGCTGCTTAGTCACAATAATCTTGCGCCGCTCTCATTTTTTCATTTCTTGCCCTACGGATTGGCAGCGCTCGTTATCGGCACCCTCTTTATGATGGTATTTGGATGGAAGATCCTTCCGGTACGAAAGACGCATGGAGCAACGCGGCGCATTACGGATCTGCGCGCGCTTTACCGCTTGCAGGACCGCATATTTTCGGTGCGAGTTCCTGCGGATTCGGCGGTGATCGGAAGATCGCTTTCTGAGCTAAAGTTTGGCTCGCTCATATCCGGTATTGTGGTGACCATTATGCGTGGTGGACGCAAGCTATTCTCCCCCAGGGCCAACGAGAAGCTTCAGGAGCGCGATGTCCTGCTTGTACGCGGTAATCCAGAAAACTTTGCAGAGGTGCAAGCTCTGCAGGGGTTAAAGTTTACAGAGCTGCCAGGCGCGGTGCTTGAAGCGCTTGCAGGGAGCGCCGATATCCTTAAATTCTCCTTACGTGAGGTGCATACCGAGAGCCGTGTAATGTTGCTCAGAGATCTTTTTAAGGGAACCGGCATCTTGCCGCTAGCAGTTGAGCGTACGGCGCATGAGCACGCCTGGGAATCCAGGCCGCCCTCGTGGTTTCTTGATGTGAGTGTGCATGATGGTGATGTAATCATCGGGTGTGTTACTGGGCGCTTTCGTGAGGACTCTCCAATCGTTGATCTTGAGATACTAGAGGTTTCAGATCCTAAGCAGCTTCTGCTGAGCTCGCTCTTTACCGTTAGTATAGGGCCAGGCAGATGGGTCGGTGCGCCGCTGCACCGAATCGCGCATGAAACGAAGCTTGCGATCCTTGGTCGTGTTGTTAATGGGGGGAAGATCGATTGGTTGGATGTTCCTGTTCTAACCACAGGGGGAGAGACGGAACCGGCCAAACTCTCTGCGGATTGTTTATTGCGCGAGGGTGAAGTGTTGCTCGTAAGTGGAGTCCTGGAAGAGGCGCAGCGCAGAGCTTCCGTTGGAACCCTTATTTTTGAGGCGGAGGCTGCATGCGCGGAGATAGAGTCTAGCGATGTTGGCATTATTGAGCTTGTTATCACGCCGCGCTCTGAGCTGATCGGCAAGACCTTAGCTGATCTCCATTTTCGTGATAAGTATGATTCGCAGGTGCTGGCGCTGTGGCGTGATGGTAAGCCCTTACTCTCGCTCTCCTCTGCGTTACCTTTGGTGTACGGGGATGCGCTCCTTGTACAGGGGCCGCGTAAGACCCTGCCACTGCTTGCAAAGGATCCCAATTTTCTGCTGCTCTCTGAGCATCACATTTCTCCGACACTCTCGAGGGGCTCGATCTTCTCTTTAATTGCGCTGGCGATGTTGATCTGTATACCGATCTTTACAGGACTTCCGGTGCACGAGGCGGCGTTTTTTTCGGCGTGTCTAGTTGTCTTTAGCGGGGCGATTACGATGGAGCAGGCGTACCGTGAGATCGACTGGAGGGTCGTTTTTCTCCTTGCGCTTATGATACCCCTTGGGCATGCAGTTGAGCGAGTTGCGGATATTGAAAGCATGTCGATGGGGCTCGGACAATTATCTCAAACGATACCTCCGATCGGACTGGCTGCACTTTTTATGATTGCCGGCAGCATCGTCAGTCAGCTGATAGACAGCTCCGTTGCAGTTATCTTTTTAGGGCCGATAGCGCTCGCCATCGGGGAATTTCCTGGGGGATCGCAGCAGGGGTTATTGCTGGCAGTTACGCTTGGTAGCTCGCTGGCGTTTATGCTGCCGACCAGTAGTCGAGCTAATCTTCTTGTTTCTGGGGCAGGGGGGTACCGTGCGGTGGATTTTATGCGGATAGGGGTGCCATTTACTGCAGTGGTTGGCCTGGCGTTACTTGGTATGTTGTATTTGCTAGATTTTTAGGTGCGGTAGGTTTAGCGTCAGCGCCCCCGAAAACTCTGATATGAGACTACATTAACGTGCGCTTTAAGGGCGTTCACTACCTCGTTACTTAGAAGGCCATCGCTCATTTTAATCAGATCCTGTACGGCGGTGAGGCAGAGGTTGGCATGCGCCCAATCGGGGCACTCCTGGCTTCCAACGCGCAGTTCAATGATCAGCTCGCGCCATTCACTACGTGGCCACGGGGATAGTACTGAGCGCTTTGCGGCGCTAGTAGCTGGGCCGCGCAACGTTACGCGGCATAGTTCTGGGTCGGAGTGTAGGGTAGCCTGAGCTTGGCTCATACCTTTTCTCCTATCGCTAGGGTCATCTCTACGGAGCCGATAGTGCATTTACCGAACTTTGCCTTGACCGATTTTGCGGAGTGAAGATTCGGTAAGGCGGCTGGGCCCTCAAGCATCCTATCAACGCCGAGGTCAATTAGATTGGGTGGCTTAAGTTTAGAGAGGTCAGCGTTAGGATCTGTACCAAGTTGTGTGGCAGGGAAGGGGCTTACTAGTGTTGCTGTTTTTGGATCGCTCTTGAGATCAACCATAGCGCGTTATTTAAAACCTAGATGCCATTTAACCTACCTTGCACGGTCGGGCAGTTCCGTAGATACTTTAGTTTTGATGCCTAAAAAGTGGTTTTTGGTTGAGCCCTCTTAGCAAGGCATCGTAAGGTGGTGATTTCAGGTTGTTTATTTGTAACTAGTCAGCATGTTTCAGAAATATTCGCATACGGAAATGACACTCAATAGCCCCTAAGGGGCCGATTTGCGGAGCAAATAGGGGGTGAAAACACTAACTGGTCACAAAATCTGCCGTCCCCGATCAGGGGACGACCAATCGAATTACCTATGAAACTTCGCCGTAATCTCAATAGCTTGAATCGCGACATTAAACTACAGTGACCAGTTACGTTTATTTTTATAAAGATGATAGTGATGGATCTTACCTTACGTCAGGAGCTTGCAGGGAGGAGCTGTGCTGGGATTCCCAAGGGGAGCCCTGCCCTTACACCAGATCAGGCAGCACGGTTAGCGTTGGGTGTTCCAGAGTGGTCGAGCAGCGGCGATAAGCTTGAGCGTGAGTACGTTCTTAAGAGCTACCTAAGTGGGGTTAGGTGGTTTGCCGTGTTAGCTGACATAGCGGAGCAGGAGGATCACCATCCCGATGCGTTTATAACCTGGCGTCGAGTTAAGCTTACGCTATCGACGCACACCGTGGCAGGATTATCAGAGAACGACTTTATCCTTGCGGCTAAATTAGAGTGTGCCTTTGAGGAATTTAATAGTAAGGAGCCTTAGAGCTATTTTTTAAACAGGGAGATCTTATGGCAAAGAACAATGAAAATATCACGATGAAGGGTAATGCACTTAAGGTCGAGGGACGCTGCATTGAAGAGGGTGCTGTATTGCCGAGCTTTAAGTTAACCGGGACCGATATGGGGGACGTAACCAACGCCACCTTTGCTGGGAAGGTCCTTGTGCTTATCTCTATTCCGAGTATCGATACACCGGTGTGCGCTACAGAGACGAAGAGATTTAACAAAGAGGCGACCGCGCTCTCTCAAGATGTAGCTGTTGTGGCGGTAAGCCGCGATCTGCCCTTTGCCTTTAAGCGTTGGTGTGTTGCGGAGGGTGTCTCGCGGATCGTGACCCTAAGTGATTATAAGTATCGGTTATTTGGCAAGGAGTTCGGCGTAGAGTTGCCGGATCTTGGAATCCTTGCGCGCGCTGTCTTCGTTGCAGACAGAAGCGGCAACGTTGTGCATGTTGAGTATGTTACCGAGGTAGCGCAGGAGCCCGACTATGAGGCTGTGCTTGAAGCCGTTAAGAGCTGCCTTTAGTATATTGGGGTTTGTTGTAGGATGAGAGCGCATAAAATTATTACGCGCAGCTTGCAATTATTCTTAGCTAGCCTAATTTTTATCGGCTGCTCGAAGGGGCCCGAGGTGTTGGTTGTTAAAGCGACTAGGGGCGCCATTGAGGAGGTCATCACAAAGGCTAACTCCGGAACGACCCGTGTGGAGCAGCTAGCGGAGCTCACATTTGGAACGGTTGGGCGAGTTAAGGAGCTAAAGGTTCGCCGTGGAGAGATCGTCTACAAGGGTGATGTACTGGCGCAGATAGAGCACGATGCTGCCTTGGTAGCTTATCAGGATAGCGTAATCACGGCGCCCTTTGATGGTATCGTTATTGGATTTGATCTGGAGCAGGGGGAGATCTCGCAAGTAGGGGACACCGGAGTGGCGGCATCAATTCGATTAATTGATAAGCAACCTCGCTATGTACGGGCAACGATAGGTAAGGCCGATCTAGAGCGGGTGCAGGTAGGTCTTACGGCGCGTGTAAAGATTCCAATTATTAGACCGGAGCCATTTAAGGGAACGGTCAGAAAGGTTGGATCGTTTATGGGGGGCGCCTCTGAGGTTGAACTAGCCGTTGATAACGAGCGAGCGCTCCTTCCGCCAGGTGTACCGGTAGATATTGAGTTCGTTATAGCATCCAAGCAGGACGCGCTAGTACTTCAATCCGAGGCGATTCTTGGGGTGGGCTCAGAGCGTTATGTATATAAGCTATTCGGTAGCAGGATCTACAGGACGCCGGTAACGGTAGGCATTACAGCTCTTACCACGACTGAGATCGTAGTGGGGCTTTCGGATGGTGATGAAGTTGTGCTGCCATCAGACAAGATTGCACTTAAAGATGGCAGCACAGTACAGCCTAGCCCTGTGCAGCCGCAGCGCTAGCTTTTAGTGCTTCCATTAAAGTCTGAAAAGTCGTACAATTCAGACATATGTACACTAGATTATGCAACCCCCTGAAAAGCCGCAGTTTTTTCATTTTTGGGCCACGTGGAGTCGGTAAAACCTGGCTGTTACGCGCTATTTTTGCAGACCAAGCAGAGCGTGTCGTGACCATCAGCTTGTTAAAAGAGGAGCCTTATTTAGAGTTACTCGGCGATCCGGCTCGTTTGCGACGTTACTTGAATCCTGCATCGAGTAAAGAGGTGCAATGGATAATCATTGATGAAGTTCAACGAGTTCCTGCAATTCTGTCTGAGGTCCATGATATTCTTGAAGATCCAATTTTTAATAACAAGGTTCGTTTTGCATTGACAGGCTCAAGTGCAAGAAAACTAAAGCGTGGCGGAGCTGATCTTTTGGCAGGAAGAGCCCTTGTTAATAACCTTTATCCCCTTTCATTCCTGGAAACAAATGATCAATGGTCCCTTGATCAAGCTTTAAATTGGGGCTGCCTGCCGGCAGTAGTTGATGCAGAAGATGATACTTTACGCGCTGAAATTTTAAGGGCCTATGTAGGGACATATATTAAAGAAGAGATAAAAGAAGAGCAGATCGTTCGAAAATTAGAGCCTTTCATTAGATTTCTTGAGGCAGCAGCACAGGCGAATGGCGAGTTAGTCACCTACTCAAATCTTGCGCGTAAATCAATGGTTGATGAGAAAGCGGTCTCTCGCTACTTTGAGATACTAGAAGACACGCTGATAGGGTTTTTTTTACCTCCATATACAAAATCTGCGCGTGAGCGTGCGCTGGCGCTGTCAAAATTTTATTTTTTTGATGTCGGAGTGAAGCGCGCACTTGAACGTAATCTCGGGGTTAAATCTAGGCCTTCTGATTCGAATTGGGGCAGGGCTTTTGAGCATTATATTATTATGGAGTGTGTCTGTCTCAATTCTTATTTTAAGCGCGATGCAAAACTCTCACAACTCAAAACAAAAGATGGCGCGGAGATTGATCTGATTATTGAGTTTCCGCGTAAGAAGCCACTTTGTATTGAGATTAAGTCATCCAAAAATATACCGACAGTAGAGATAAACAAACTCTTAAAGATCAGTCAAGCTATTCCTGGAGGGATACCGATTATTGTTTATGATGGTGAGCACGAGCAACATGAGAATGGGGTTAGAATAATTCCGTGGAAGAAGTTTTTTAATGAGATTTGGTAAAGGGGATGCCTTGGCGGCAGCCCCTTTTGAAATGCCTGCTGTGGCAAAGCAGGGCTGGATAGGGGTAGAAGGGGGGCGAAGCCCTGGGAGCGCCGTTCTCCAGAATGGCCAGGTACGAATGCTCAGGGAGCTTGTCCCACTTACGTCTAAAATCCGATGCGCCAAAACTTCAACTACTTACAAAAAAGCACTTGAATTTCCTGCCATATGCTAAACTAGTATAACTTTTCAGCCGATTGTTAGGGCGTAGAAGATGTAAACTAACATACGCTAATAGCCGAGCGCGGCACCATCTGCCCCCTTGGATGTTGACCTTTAGGGTGCAGTTGAGGGTATGCCTAAACATACAAAATCACAAAACAGCGACCCTGGAGTAGCTCTGCTGAATAAGATATTCGGAGATATTGCAAGCTCTCCTCTCGCCGTTAGACGCTGTCAGCGCGCGACAAACAAACAGATTAATCAACCTGAAGAGAGAGTTAAGCACCACCTAGAGCGCCTTGAAGAAGCCATCAAGCGCCCCCGCCGAGATATGGATGGGGAGGTTCGCCAAGAACGCCTCCAGAGAGCTCTTGTCAACAAAGCCACTATCAACCTCCAAGACGAAGCTTTGGTGGAAAAAATTGCTCGCGGGATCTTCGCCTCAGAAAAAAAAGCTGCTCAAGAGCGGGGTGAGGGGCAGGGTGCAGAGGGAGCGCAACCCAATTTTGAAAAGGTTAAAGACGACTACATAAAACTAGTGCACGAAAAGCGCTCTCTACAACTCTCCTCGCTCTCACGTTGGACAGAGTACCTGCTCAAGAACGATGCTCAGCACCCTCCCTGGTTCCGCTACCTCGCTATAAGAGGCGCTCTAAAGATGGGAGATATTGACAGAGATGCTCCAAAGTTTGCACACCGCTCAAAAGATACCACAGCCCCCTTTCCCGAGCTTAACGCAGAGGCGCTCGGATTTGTCTTTAAGGCGCTCTCAAATCACTCGGACCTCTCTTTACTAGAAAACATCGAGGAGAAGCTTACTCTTCCTCTGCGTACAGCACTCGCCGCAAATAATTTTTCAGCGCTCTATGCCGTAGCACTCGTAGCGTGCAACCAAACCATAGACCGCTCTCGACTTGAGGGTGAATGGCGCAAATACGATCAATTCTCTGAACACACAATCTTAGAGCGTGATCTTTCCGGCAAAGGAACCGGATGGTGCACCGCTACTGGCTCTGCAAGCGGGCACCTTAAAGGAGGGGACTTTTACGTCTTCTACACTAAAAACGAAAAGGGGGAGTGCACAGTTCCACGCTTAGCTATTCGGATGGATAACGACCGCATCATAGAGATCCGCGGAATAGATCCAGGACAAGAGGTTGAGCCAGAATTTGTAGAGGTAGCCGAGAAGATGGGCATGACCCTTCCCGGATATGAGGAGTTTAAGAAGGCTTTTGCAGAGATGAAGCGCATGACGGAGATCGACAAGAGCTGCTTTAAGCGCGATGCGGCAGGGAAGTTCGCAGAGCGACTAGAGCCAAAGCCCCTATTTTCAAAAGATGACCTGCGGTTTTTGTACGAAATCGATTCTAAAATATCTAGTTTCGGATACGAGCAAGATCCTCGGATTGAAGAGATCCTGCAAACTCGGAGTGATAAGCTCGCAGACTATGCGCAGATGTATGAAGTTGAACGCGACCAGGTTGTTACTGACAAGCGCGGTATAACATCATCTACGCGTGTGTATATTGGTGATTTGGTGGGCCCTGAAGATTGTCAGCTTCTAAATGGACGTAACGAGCCGATAATTATTGCAGGTAAAGCACACTTCAGAGACTGCACCTCCCTGAACTCGATTCCTGAAGGGATTGTGTTTAATGCTAATGCCGACTTCAGAGGCTGTACCTCCTTAACTGCGATTTCTAAAGGGGTTGTGTTTAAGAGCGGAGCCAACTTCAAAGGCTGCACCTCCCTAACTGTGATTTCTGAGGGGAGTGTCTTTAATGGCTATGTCGGCTTCGAAGGCTGCATCTCCCTAACCTCAATTTCTGAAGGGGTTATGTTTAATGGCGAGGCCGACTTTAAAGGCTGCACCGCCCTAACCGTATACCCCGCCGGGATGCGGCCGCACAAAATATAGCTTCTCTATAAAGTACCCGGTACCAATCGGCTTTAACCGCAGCGCAGTCCTGCGGCCAGCGTGCCTACGCATATTTCGTATAGCTTCTAAGAGTTCCCAAGAGTAGTTGGGGCATATAATAGAGGCTAAGTGCCAAATATTACTGGATACTTTTTTGAGATAAAAGCCCATGCATTTACCTGAAGCAGAGATCTTAAATGACCTGATTAGTTGTTATGCAGTCATTAAGAATTATAGCGATGCTCATCCTTTGTTGCAGTTATGGATATGCTGAGGGCAAGACCCCTTACACTACTACTGTTACCGCATCAGCAAAAAAGCTTAAGGCCGCTGGCCGCTCTTCAAAGAAGAGCAACTTTGAGAAGGTTGCGGCAGTTGTTGTTTCTGGAAGAGCGTATGGATTAGGCGCATTTTCTGCCCGTTTTAATACCCGAAAAAACGTTACCTGGAGCTCTACTATTTCACGTAATGGAGTGGATTCAATCGATACTAACGAGCCTACCTTGTTACAGGGAGAGGTTTCAGTGGGTGGTAGTTGGAAGCGCAGCCGCAACGTATTTCCTGCATCTGCTTCGGTAATTAACGGTGTAGCTAAATTTGAATTTCCTGGCAAGGTTCGCGGTACACGCGCTTCACGTCAGCGTATGTACACCATCACTTGGGATGTTGGTTCATCTGATCTATCGAAGGCGCGTGTTTCAAGCCTACCGGCGTCAGTTTTTGCAAAGCGCGCCTGTCAAACTCTAGGGCACGAGCATAACGGCGAGCACCAGCATGCTGGAACGATTCAGCAGGCGGCTATTCAGGCAGCGCCTTCAACTGAGAGCTATCGTGTTGTAACTATAAGCACCGATGCGGACCCTGAGTGGTACGCGCGTTACGGAGCTCAGAGTAACGCTGAGATCGCCGCTATTATCAATACAGCAGAGGCCATGTACGAGCGTCAGTTGGGGATTCACCTCCGTATAGTTAAGCAGCACGTATATACCGATTACGCGACATCGCCCTACACCGCCAATGTAGCAAGCGAGCTGCTTGGACAGTTCAGCAAGAACCCAGAGAACCCAAGCAATCTTGGTAACGGAGTAGGGGTGTTTGACCAGGAGGTTGATCTTAAGCACCTCTTTACCGGGAAAGAGCTGTATAAGGATCAATCTCGTATCGGCACAACAACCGGAATCGCCTACACATCAGCCTTCTGCTGGGCTCCAAAGTCTGCATATGCAGTAACCAAGAGCAGCATGCTTACTAGCGTTACATTCGCACACGAGGTTGGACACAACTTAGGCGCCTCGCACGATGCGAGCGACCCGAGTGGTGTTATG